>NZ_JBFUBD010000462.1:0-1952 GCF_056405935.1 Polaromonas sp. P1_E3 | reverse complement strand
GGCAAACTCCTCTGAGGTTCAGTTCATTCCAAATATTTATTACCGTTCGACTATTCGTGCCGCTATTGACCGTGGCAACAGATATCGCCGTGGTGAAATCTTTCAGTGGCTACTTGACCCAACTTACGTTCCAAATCTGAAGTTCTCATCTCACGGTCCCTCAAGGGAGACGGGACAGGAAGAGCTTGATTTGGTAGAAGAAGAGGGCGACTTCTGAATCCATTGACTATTCCGATACCCATTTTCAATGCTCACTTGGTTTAACCACTAATGCATTTACGTGTCATTTTAAAAAGTGTTTTCCTATTGCCTGTTGTAACGCTCCTTGGAGTGCCAGGCCAAGTTCTATCAACTACCCCAGGGACAAAAAAAATAGCGGTCGATGGATGGCTATTGGAGCTTCCCGATGATTGGCGTGTGGATGAGAGTTCCAAACCAAGCGGACCGTTTTTTCGATCACCCGACAGAACAAGCGCCTGCTTCGTCAGAGTGCAACCGCTACCTCCGAACAATCAAATTTCTCCCGTTGAAATAGCCTTGGAGGCCCGGCGCTTATTTCAGCAATCGGCCGAGCAGACCAAATTTAAATGGCGGGTGATGCTAGAGACGATTGCTTCGACCGCCATCGGTGTAGTGCAGAACCTTGACCTGCTCGACGCTGAGAACAAGGTTCGGTATGTTCAAAAAACAGTCATCACCGGACAGTCAATGGCGATGCTTATTCTTCACGACTATGCTTGCGAGTCCCACATCGCTTCGGTGAAGTTCTTTGCCCCTATTGTTGAGTCCCTTTCTCCTGCGCCTTGAACTTCCGAAAACTGAAGGTCAAAGTCCTCAAGAAGTGGTCACGTTAGGCCCTCCAACGATCAATATATCGCGCAGGGTACCTGCTGAAACGAGTCGTAATGCACTGTGTGTGAGTACAGGGGGTGTCGGCTACTTGCGCGGTATCCTCGTGCCTTCAGAGACTCCTGAAGTTCATTTAGAACGGGATTCTCACGTACCACCGAGAGTCCCGGATGTTCAATCCTTCGACTCGGGCCATGTCTTTTTCCTGCTTCACAAATTAATGAAGTGACACGCTCAAGTGATACAAAACCGCAGCGGGCAGCTGCTTTAGACACAAAACCCGCAAGAACCGCGGATTTGAGATGAATAAGGTGACGAGCCTTGACCCCGGCACTGGCTCCACAGTTAGGGCTGCTTGGTTCCCCACCTGACCCGGTTGGCCGCTTTACCATGCGGGAAGGCCCGTCACCCTCGATTGTAAGGGACTTGGGAATGACCCCTCTGGCGTAACTCCCATCGGTGAAATGGGCACACAGGCATTTACTCCAACAGGGGCCGCGGGACTGGCTTTGCCAGACCGCAGGCGCAGCGCCCCCTCGGGGGGCAGCGCATTACACGCAGTGAAAAGCGTGGGGGCCATATCCTAGAATGGGCGAATGTCCTATCTCGTCCTAGCCCGCAAATATCGCCCCAAAAATTTCTCTGAAATGGTGGGGCAGTCGCATGTGGTGCAGGCGCTGGGCAATGCGCTGGCCACCCAGCGTTTGCACCATGCTTACCTGTTCACCGGCACGCGGGGCGTAGGCAAGACAACCATTTCGCGCATTCTCGCCAAGTCGCTCAACTGCCTGGGGCCGGACGGGCAGGGCGGGATTACGGCCAYGCCTTGCGGTGTGTGCCAGGCGTGCACCGACATCGACAGCGGCCGTTTTGTGGACTACACCGAGCTGGACGCGGCGTCCAACCGGGGCGTCGATGAAATTGCGCAGCTGCTGGAGCAAGCCGTTTACAAGCCCGTCGTCGGCCGTTTCAAGGTCTTCATGATCGACGAGGTGCACATGCTCACGAACACGGCGTTCAACGCCATGCTCAAGACGCTGGAAGAACCGCCCGAATACCTGAAGTTCGTGCTGGCCACGACCGACCCGCAAAAAGTGCCGGCC
>NZ_JBFUBD010000461.1:0-1953 GCF_056405935.1 Polaromonas sp. P1_E3 | reverse complement strand
GCAATGGCCAATACGGCAACGGCGGCGGTTACCAATTCCACAGATGCGGCGGGCCGAACCCTCAATACCCTGCCGCAATGCATGATCGAAAAATACCCCATCGTGACCTTGCAGGGCGCGCCTCCACGTGACTCTTACCTGATCACTGCCCGCGGTTACAGCCCTGACTATTCGGTGAGCGGCGGCCAGGTGATATCAGGCGGAGAAGTCTGGCTTCAATCGATTTTGCGCTACTGAATATTGAGAATTTTGAGAAATACCGGGAAAACATCATGAAAAAATTAACTCAACTTGTCATGGCGGGCGCGCTCGTCCTGATGGGCATGGTGCCGGTTCAGGCGCAAGTGGCCCAGGTGCCCCTGATTACGGGTGGTACTGCAGTGCCGCCGAATCTGGTGTTCACTTTCGATGATTCGGGCTCGATGTTTTTTGAGTGCCTGCCGGACGACTTGTGCATTGGCAACCAGTATGTGGGTGCAACACTGGGTGGTATCAGCACTTTCAAGACCGGGGTGGCAACCTATGCCTCCACCCTGTTCAATATGCAGATGCGGTCTCCGCAGATCAACCCGCTGTACTACGACCCGACCACCACGTACACGCCCTGGATCAAGTCAGATGGCAGCCTTTATCCAGCCTACCCGGCCAATGCTGCGCCTATTGATCCTCGTACGCCTGCTACGACCATGGATCTGGTTTCATCGCAGAATTTCACGACAAAGTTTTGTACCGCCCCCTCATCTTGCAACAACGGTACAAGTACCCAAACGGTTTTTCCGGCGCAGTACTACAACCTGACCAGCGGAACCGGTACGGCAACGGGCAACTTCACCCAGGTTGTGATTAACGCTGCGTCGGCTCCCTTCGCAAAGGCCAGCACCCGCACCGATTGCGGGGCGGGCAGCACTTGCACGTTGGCGCAAGAGCAGCAAAATTTTTCCAACTGGTTCACGTACTACAAAAACCGCGTGCTTTCCGCCATCGGCGGTACAGCATTGGCTTTTTATAACCTGCCCGTCACGTACCGGCTTGGTTACGGCCGGATCAACCAGTCCGCAGGTATCACTGTTGATTCGGTCAATACCAAAACCCTGGTACGCGGTTTGAGGCCATTTACTGGAGCGGACCGTGACGCTTTTTACACCTGGTTGTTCACGCTTACGGAGAATAGCGGGGGGACGCCTTTACGGCGTGCCATGGGCGATGTCGGCGAGTATTACCGGCGGTCGGACAACAGAGGACCATGGGGAAATGTCCCTGGTACGGATGACACCACCCCCCATTTGACATGCAGGCGTTCTTTCCATCTACTCATGACCGATGGTCTGTGGAACGGGGGTGGCGCATCCAATGCAAGTGCAGCCGGCAATGTGGACGGAACCAATGCCACTTCGGCCATTTCCGGCCCGAATGGCCAGAGTTACCAGTACACAGCCGGAAGGCCTTTCACCGATACGCGATCAGGAACGCTGTCCGACGTGGCAATGTATTACTGGGTCAATGACTTGCGCCCTGACCTGGATAACGGCGTAAAGGCGACGGCTGACGACATTGCCTTTTGGCAACACATGGTCAATTACACGATCGGTTTTGGCGTGAACGGCGTTYTCGCCAATCCGGGGGATCTTGCCGGGTTGATCTCCGGTAGCAAAAGCTGGGGAGATCCCGCTAACGAAGACGCAAATACCGTTGATGACCTCTGGCATGCCGCTGTCAATAGCCGTGGGCTGTCCCTGAGTGCTGCGGATCCGGTGGCTTACGCCAATGCACTTCGTGCGGTCATCAGCAACATTGACGAGCGCAACGGCAGTGATGCTGGGGTTGCATTGTCAGGACGGCGGCTGACCACCACATCTCGCAAATACATCCCTGAATACCGGACCAATGCGTGGACCGGAGAACTGACCGCTGTGACCCTGGATGCCAACGGCAATGCCGCCACCACGGTATGGC
>NZ_JBFUBD010000460.1:0-1960 GCF_056405935.1 Polaromonas sp. P1_E3 | reverse complement strand
GAGGCGGGTCTGCGCGCGTTTCACGAAGACGACGTATGGGGCGGCTTGCAGGCCATGCTGGACTGCGACGTTCCCATCGTTGCGCAGATCGAAGGCAACTGTATGGGCGCCGGCGTTGAAATTGCCAGCTGCTGCGATATCCGGATTGCCGGTGATACGGCAAAGTTCGGTGCGCCCATTGCCAGGCTCGGCTTCCCGATGGCGCCGCGCGAGGCTGCGCTGGTGATGCGTGCTGCCGGAGAGCTGACCGCTCGGGAGATGCTTCTTTCGGCTGCCGTTCTGGGAGCCGCCGAGATGAAGCAGCGCGGCTTTCTCAATCAGGTTGCGCCTGGCCGGGACGTCGAGGCCCTGGTCAACGCTTGCGTGGATCGCACCTGCGCCCTTGCCCCCGGCGCTGCGCGCCTGAATAAACAGACATTTCGGGCCCTGGCGCCCATTGGCTGTGCGCCAGCAGCTATTGATTTAATAGCAACCGCTTACCGCTATGCGCCTTCTGCCGAGCATCGCGAAGGTATTGCCGCATTCACCGAAAAGCGCCCACCCCGGTTTGACCGCCGGGCGGCCGAAATTCCAACCATAGCCAGCCTGACCCATGAAAAACCATAACCTGTTCGCGGCGCTTAGAGCCGCTTTCCCGTCTTCGCTCAATGAGGTCGCCGTCGAAACCGACAACGGCCTTTGCTACTCCTGGCGGGACCTGGAACGCGGTACCGCCATGATGGCCAATCTGCTGGCCTCGCTGGGCTTGCCTGAGGGGGCCAGGGTGGCGGTGCAGGTGGAAAAGTCGGTGGAAGCCATGATGCTCTACCTGGCGACCCTGCGCGCGGGCTATGTCTTTCTGCCGCTCAACACCGCTTACCAAAGCGCCGAGATCGAATACTTCATCGGTAACGCCGAACCTTCCGTCATGGTCTGCAGCAGCAAGAATTTTGGCTGGGTCAGCAAGATCGCTTTCAAGGCCGGCACACAAAACGTCTTCACCCTGGACGATGACCGAACGGGCTCGCTGCTGGATCGCGCAGCGCATTGCAGCGACCAGCATGAGGTGGTGGCACGGCGGGAGGACGACCTGGCCGCCATCCTCTACACCAGCGGTACCACCGGCCGCAGCAAGGGCGCCATGCTCTCGCACGGCAACATGTTGAGCAACGCGCTGGTGCTTAAAGATGCCTGGGGGTGGAAGAAGGGCGATGTGCTGATCCATGCCCTGCCGATCTTCCATGTGCATGGGCTTTTTGTGGCCATTCACGGTGCGCTTATCAACGGCAGCAAGATGATCTGGCTGGCCAGGTTCGACCCCAAACTCGTGGTAAAAAAACTGCCCGAAGCCACCGTCTTCATGGGTGTGCCCACGCTGTATGTGCGCCTGCTGGCCGAGCCGGGGCTGACGCGCGAGGCCTGCCGCAACATGCGGCTCTTCGTGGCAGGTTCGGCGCCCCTGCTGATCGAAACCTTCAGCGAGTGGAAGGAACGCACGGGCCACACCATCCTGGAGCGCTACGGCATGTCGGAAACCGTCATGCTCACCTCCAACCCCTATCAAGGCGCCGAGCGGCGCGGCGGCACAGTGGGTTTTGCGCTCCCTGGGGTCAGCCTGCGTGTGCAGGACGAGGGCGGAAAGTCTCTGCCGACCGGAGAGATCGGCGGCATCCAGGTCAAGGGGCCGAACATCTTCAAGGGCTACTGGCGTATGCCCGAGAAAACCAGGGAAGAATTTACCCCGGACGGCTACTTCAAGACCGGTGACGTGGGCAAAATCGACGAGCGCGGCTACATCGTCATCGTGGGCCGCAGCAAGGACCTGATCATCAGCGGCGGCTACAACGTTTATCCGGCGGAAATCGAGGGTTACATCAACGACATGCCTGGCGTGGCGGAAAGCGCGCTGGTGGGCGTGCCCCACCCGGATTTCGGGGAGGTCGGCGTTGCCGTTGTGATTCCAAAGCCCGGCGCMACACTG
>NZ_JBFUBD010000459.1:0-1968 GCF_056405935.1 Polaromonas sp. P1_E3 | reverse complement strand
CGCTTAAAGCCGACAGTCATGCCATGTCTCAGGAGAAACATGCATGAGCTCTGAACTCGGTAATTCAAGGAAGGCCTGGTCGGTGCTGATTGTCAGCACACTGGCCTTCACCGTCTGCTTCATGGTCTGGATGATGTTCGGCGTGATCGGCATCCCGATCAAGAAGATGCTCAACCTCAACGCCACCGAGTTCGGCCTRCTCGCGGCCACGCCGGTGCTGACGGGTTCATTGATCCGCGTCCCCCTGGGCATCTGGACGGACCGTTACGGCGGGCGCATCGTTATGGCGATCCTGATGGCCATCACCGTGCCCGCGATCTGGCTCATGAGTTACGCCACGGCCTATTGGCATTTCCTGGTGATTGGCCTCTTTGTCGGCCTGGCCGGCGGATCGTTCTCGGTAGGCACACCTTACGTGGCGCGCTGGTTCCCAAAAAACCGCCAGGGCATGGCCATGGGCGTGTACGGCGCCGGCAACTCGGGCGCGGCCGTCAACAAATTTGTGGCGCCGGTGCTGCTGGTGGCCTTTGGCTGGGCCATGGTGCCGCAGACGTACGCCGTCATCATGCTGGGCGCGCTGGTGCTGTTCTGGCTGTTCAGCTACAGCGATCCTTCGCACCTGGTGCCCAGCCGCGTCAAGTTCAGCGACCAGCTCAAGGCACTGAAAGACCCCAAGGTGCTCAAGTACTGCCAGTACTACAGCATCGTSTTCGGCGGTTATGTSGCSCTGTCGCTCTGGATGGTGCAGTACTACGTGGGTGAGTTCGGCCTGGACATCCGCGTGGCAGCGTTGCTGGCTGCGTGTTTCTCTCTGCCCGGCGGCTTGCTGCGTGCCTTTGGCGGCGTGCTGTCGGACAAGTACGGCGCGCACAGCGTGACCTGGTGGGTGATGTGGGTGAGTTGGGTCTGCCTGTTCCTTTTGTCTTACCCGCAAACGGACTTCACCATTCTCACGGTCAACGGGCCAGCCACTTTCCATCTTGGGCTGAACGTCTACACCTTCACCGCGCTTATGTTCGCCCTGGGCATTGCCTGGGCTTTCGGCAAAGCCAGTGTTTTCAAGTACATCAGCGACGACTACGGCGCCAACATCGGCGCGATCAGCGGCATTGTCGGATTGGCCGGCGGCCTGGGCGGTTTCGTTTTACCGATCATTTTCGGCGTGCTCATGGATGTGACTGGCATCCGTTCAAGCGCCTTCATGTTCATGTATGGCGTGGTCTGGGTGTCGCTGATCTGGATGTACTGGACGGAAGTGCGCCGCACTGAGGTCATGGGTTCGAACGCAAGCGGCGCATCGGCCTGATGCGCTCATCTTCTTCAAGGGAAAAATCATGAGTACCAAGTCCGCAGCGAGTGCTGCCATTCCGGCTCTTCAGCCGCATTCCTCTGGCGCCGATATCACCGACTGGCGCCCAGAGGACGAGCAGTTCTGGGAAAGCACCGGCAAACGCATTGCTTACCGTAACCTCTGGATTTCCGTGCCCAGCCTCCTGTGCGGCTTTGCTGTCTGGGGCATGTGGGGCATCATCACCGTGCAGATGCTCAACCTGGGCTTTCCCTTCACCCAGGCCGAACTCTTCACACTCACAGCCATTGCGGGCCTGGCCGGCGCCACGATGCGCATTCCGGCCTCCTTTCTGATCCGGCTGGCTGGCGGGCGCAACACCATCTTCCTGACAACCTCCATGCTGCTGGCACCGGCCATCGGAACCGGCATCGTGCTGCAGCACCCCGAGTGGCCGCTGTGGTCTTTCCAGCTGATGGCGCTATGGTCGGGCGTGGGTGGCGGCAACTTCGCCAGCTCCATGTCCAACATCAGCACCTTTTTCCCCAAGCGCCTGCAGGGCACGGCACTCGGCCTGAATGCAGGCTTGGGCAATTTCGGCGTGACGACCATGCAGATCGTCATCCCGCTGGTGATGACTCTAAGTCTCTTCGGAGGCTTCGCGGGCGAATCGACCACAC
>NZ_JBFUBD010000458.1:0-1974 GCF_056405935.1 Polaromonas sp. P1_E3 | reverse complement strand
TGTCATGAGAGCCGCAGCCATGCCAGGTGTGTCATGACATCGGGCGCCGACGCGGGTATCAGCGGCCTGCATGCGCTCACCCGGCGATTCCCCCACGAAGGGCGGCTTGAGCAAATCCTGCTTCGCCCTGCCCGCCGAAGCCCGGTGCTCAGCGTTGCCACCGTGACGGCATGGGCCGGCCGCGGGCTGGACGGGGACAGAAGTGCGGCCGGGGCCCCAATTGCTGCGGGCACCAGCAAACGCCAGGTCACGCTGATCCAGGCCGAGCACCTTCCCGTGCTGGCGGCGCTGGCACGGCTTGGCACGGTGGATGCCGCGAACCTTCGGCGCAACCTGGTGGTGTCGGGCCTCAACCTGCTGGCAGCAAAATCCCTCTTCAGGGACCAGCCCATGACGCTGCGCATCGGCGATGTGGTGCTGGAAATTACCGGCCCCTGCGAGCCCTGTTCACGCATGGAGGAAGTGCTGGGCCCGGGCAGCTATAACGCCATGCGTGGCCACGGCGGCCTGACGGCGCGCGTGCTGCGCGGCGGGCTGCTTTCAGTCGGCCATCCCGTCGTGTGCGAACCTGCCGGGCCTGATCAGGCAACCCTGGTTCAACCGCTATTGATTTGATAGCTGCTTGCGCACGACCAGAAACGGTCTCAGCCATTTTTCTCACTATTTCACGTATCAGTGGCTGTCGAAAAACAGCCGACCGCGCGCCAGCATGGGTATTGGGCTTCCCCCATACTGACGCCTCATCCACTTTTTGGTGCAGCGGCTTTCCATGAACAAAACTTCCGTCGACAAGCAAAAAATCAAATTCCTGCTGCTCGAGGGCATTCACCCCTCCGCGGTGGAAGTTCTCAAGGCGGCGGGCTACTCGCAGATCGAAAGCCTGGCCGGCGCGCTGCCCGACGATGAACTCAAGGCCAAAATTGCCGACGTGCATTTTGTCGGCATCCGCTCCCGCACCCAGCTCACCGCCGAAGTATTTGCCCAGGCCGGCAAGCTGGCGGCGGTTGGCTGCTTTTGCATCGGCACCAACCAGGTCGACCTGAACGCAGCCCGCGAACGCGGCATTGCGGTGTTCAACGCGCCTTTCTCCAACACCCGCTCCGTGGCTGAGCTGGTATTGGCCGAGGCCATTTTGCTGCTGCGCGGCGTGCCCGAGAAAAGCGCCGTGGCGCACCGTGGCGGCTGGCTCAAGTCGGCCGAAAACGCCTACGAAATCCGCGGCAAGACGCTGGGTATCGTCGGTTATGGCTCCATCGGCACGCAGCTGTCCGTGCTGGCCGAGGCACTGGGCATGCACGTCGTGTTTTTTGACGTGGTAACCAAGCTGCCGCTGGGCAACGCCCGGCAGATGGCTCAACTCAAGGACTTGCTGGCCCAGTCCGACGTGGTGAGCCTGCATGTGCCCGAAACCCAGGCCACCCAATGGATGATCGGCGCGGCCGAGATCGCCGCGATGAAACCCGGCAGCGTGCTGATCAATGCCTCACGCGGCACAGTGGTGGAAATTGAACCGCTGGCCGCGGCGCTGAAGCAAAAAAGGCTGCTGGGCGCGGCAATCGACGTGTTCCCTGTGGAGCCGCGCACCAACAAGGACATGTTTGAATCCCCCCTGCGCGGCCTCGACAACGTGATCCTGACGCCGCATGTAGGCGGCTCGACCATGGAAGCACAGGAAAACATCGGCATCGAAGTGGCCGAAAAGCTGGTGAAGTACAGCGACAACGGCACCTCGACATCTTCCGTGAATTTTCCGGAAGTGGCGCTGCCGGCCCACCCGGGCAAGCACCGCCTGCTGCACATCCATCGCAATGTGCCGGGCGTGCTGTCGGAAATCAACAAGGTGTTTGCGGCCAACGGCATCAACATCGCGTCGCAGTACCTGCAGACCAACGAGGCCGTGGGTTACGTGGTGATCGACATCGACGCAGCGCACTCCGACATCGCGCTGGCCAAGCTGGCCGAGGTGCCGGGAAC
>NZ_JBFUBD010000457.1:0-1977 GCF_056405935.1 Polaromonas sp. P1_E3 | reverse complement strand
AGGGAACATCAAGCGCCGTACCCGGCGCACCCACTTTTTTTGTGGAAGGAACAATGGACAGGGCATTCCCGGGCTGGCCGGTTTTTTCCTCAGCCTGCCCGCGTGCATAGGCATTGCGGTCGCCTTTCCAGCCAAGCAACTCACGCATCGCATACCCGCCAGGCACATGCCAGAGCGCGCCATGCTCAAGCTCTCCGGCCGCGCCCACGATGGCCCCTTTTCCATAGCCCTCAATATGCTCGGCCGGCACATCCATTGCGGCGCGCAAACGCCCGGCCATCTGGATGCCAACAGGCTGGAGCTGGTCCATCATGGGCAGGATGTTGGGCTCGTACCGCCCGGCAAATGGATTGGTCAGCACCGCGGCAATCGCGCCGCGCAGCAAAGGCACGGGTGCTACCGGTCCGAATTCATGCCGTATCTGCTCGACGTGCGTAAAGATGCGCCGGATTTCGATCATGGGGTGAAGTCCATTCATTTCATTAAGCAAATACCGAACCAACCTGAGCCTCGGCACGCCGATCTGACAGCCATCGCAATTCCGTATCAGAGGTGGTCAACAGCTGGTTTTGGCAAACCAGCGCAGCTGACCAGATGAGCCCCTTTGCCTGCAAGCCCTGCGCGTGCTCAAGCCCCGCGCGCAATGCGCGCTGAACCACGCCCGCCTCCAGCGGCGGCACGTCAATTGTCACCATCATTTCGCCCAGGTCAGTGTCATCCTTCAGGTCACAAGCTCTGCCCCGTTTGATCCGCGCGTCGGCAACATCGACCGCATTCGCAATCATGGTGGCGGCAGCGTCCGCCTGGGCGGCGGTAGGCGCCAGGACCGTGACACTGTCGGCAATGCCCAGCGAAAAACTGCGCCCCCGCCAACCACTGGTGGCGACGCCACGAACCGGCAACATGCTGGAAACCTCAAATTGCCCGTCGGTATGAACGCCGGCGAGTATCTCGTCCCCATCAAGTTGCGCCAGGTCCGCGTACAGGCCTATTCGCACGGAATGTCCGGCCGCCAGATACAGCGCAATGTCGCCACCATTGTTGACCCAGGCACGGCTGATTCCGCTTTTTTCATAGCAGGCGGCCAGCTCTTGCGCAACCGCGCCCGCCACCGCGGCCATGGGGGTAATGAATTTATCTCGATAAGGCCAGCACGCATTCCACATGCGCCGGGCAATCGGCCCACGCAGCCGGCACTCACCCCACACAGGCTGCCGCAAAAGGGAAAGCTCCCCGACCAGCTCGGCAAGGATATCGGTGAAACGCGCCCAAGCCTGACCATGGGCGGCCTCGACCTCGGCCGGCTCTCCTTCGGCGCCGATGATGATATCCATCGGCCCATGCTGAAAATGCCAGCGTCCGTCGGGAAATAATGTGCGTTGAGGACTCATGCGCAAACGCCTCAACCCAGTAAGGGAGGACGCGCCAGAGGCCATGGGTTGGCAGCAGGCAATGGAGCCCATTCCAGAGCTGTCGGAGCACCTTCGTTGTGCCAGGCTCCACGATGCAGCACATCCTCCAGCGTACGCACGTAGTCGGAGTGCCCACCCAGCGCCTGATAGTCAGCAAGTTTCATGCTGAACTCAATAGGCGCAACGATGGCGGGTGTGGGAACGGTTCCGAAACTGTTGTCGGGCATGCGCATGACGTCGGCCATCACGGTGATTCCCCCACCGGGCCAGACGTAGGCAGGAGCCCCGCCGCAGGTCACGTTGACCAGGGAATTCTTGATGGCCCGCGTCAGCAAAACCGGATTTTCGGTAACGCCTGCCCGAAGGCTCCCCCCCGCTCCGGCGAGGAAAAGCACGGTTGCAAGAGAAGGCTCGCAATTTTCACCAATACGTTCAACAACCTGGCGCACCTCCAGCGGCATCTCCTGCTCCACGGGAAGAAGTTTTTTATCAAGGACATACCAGCTTGCGTGCTCACCGGTGGTGGATGTCATCAACAGTCGCAGGCCAGGCCAGGCCACCTGAG
>NZ_JBFUBD010000456.1:0-1982 GCF_056405935.1 Polaromonas sp. P1_E3 | reverse complement strand
GCCTTGCCACCCACCACGGCCTGCACCACCTCGGCACCGCCGGCGAAAGGCAGATACACCAGTTCTTCCGGTTTGCTTTGGGAGGCTCGGGTCAGCACCCCTGCAAACACATGGTCCACACCACCGGCCGACCCGCCGGCGATCGGCACGTCTTTGGGGTTGGTGCGTAGCCGGCTGGCAAGATCGGCAACGGTACGGATCGGCGAGCTGGCAGCCACCACCACCACGAGGTAGTCACTGGTCAGGCGGGCTATCGGCTGGATGCGAGTCATGTCGACCGCGGGTTTTTGCAAGGCAACCGCGCCCACCATGACCATACCGCCCATCAACAGGGTGTTGGGATCGTTTCCGTACTTTTCGGCGTAATAAGCCAGGCCGATGGTGCCGCCCTTGCCGCCCTTGTTTTCGTATTCGATCTCGTCAGCGGCGCCGACACCCAGCAAGGCCGTACCCAGCGCACGGCCGGTCTGGTCCCAGCCCCCRCCGGCGTTGGCCGGTATCACAATGCGCAGTTTCGAAGTTAGTTTGGCGGCTTTGCCTTTTGGAGAAGCGACAGCTGCCGGTGCCTTGGCAGATTGCGCCAATGCGGGGAATGTACTGCCCAACGTGGTCAGGCCCAACCCGGCGAGCCCACCCAATGCGGTGCGTCGTTTGATGTTCAGCATGTCATCTCCTTTTAGTAATAAAACTCAACTTGCAGGTTTTTTCGCCTTCCAGTATTTAGCCATACGCGGAAGCACCAGCACCGCAACCACAATCACGACCAGCGTGATCGACATGGGGCGCTGGAAAAACACGGCGGGGCTGCCTTCGCCAATCGACATGGCATTGCGCAATTGAGCCTCGGCCAGCGGGCCAAGGATCATGCCCACCACCACAGGGGCCGTCGGGAAGTCAAAGCGGCGCATCAGCACACCGAGCAAGCCGATGGCGTACAGCAAAAAGAGGTCGAACGCACTTTGCCGCATGCCGTATGCGCCCACCGTCGCAAAAATCAGGATGCCCGCGTACAGCTGCGGTTTGGGAATTTTCAGCAGCTTGACCCACAGGCCCACCATGGGCAGGTTCAGCACCAGCAGCATCACGTTGCCGATGTACAGCGAAGCAATCAGTGCCCACACCAGGGCAGCCGAGGTGGTAAACAGCTGCGGGCCGGGCTGGATGCCGTAGTTCTGGAACGCGCCCAGCAAGATCGCCGTGGTGTTGGAGGTCGGGATGCCCAATGTGAGCAGCGGGATCAGCGCAGCCGTCACCGTCGCATTATTGGCAGCCTCCGGACCGGCAACACCCTCGATAGCGCCTTTGGTGCCGAACTCCGCACTGTGGGGCTGGTTTTGCGCCAGCTTCTTTTCCATTGCATAGCTCAGGAAAGTCGGGATCTCGGTGCCGCCCGCCGGAATACACCCGAAGGGCGTGCCGATGGCCGTGCCACGCAACCAGGCGGGGATCGACCGTTTCCAGTCCGCCTTGGTCATGTGCACGCGGCTGAGCCTGTTCTGCTCTTCCACCATGCGGCCTTCATACAGCACTGCATAGAGCACTTCGGCAACCGCAAAGAGGCCCACGGCCACCAGCACGATTTCAATGCCGTCCAGCAGCTCCGGGATGCCACCGGTATAGCGGCCCTGGCCGGAGATCTGGTCCAGCCCCACGCAGCCGGCGGCCAAGCCGATCAGCAGCGCCGTCATGCCGCGCAGCGTGCTTTTGCCGAGCACCGCACTCACCGTGGTGAAAGCCAGAAGCATCAAGAGGAAGTATTCCGGCGGACCCAGCTTGACTGCGAACTCGGCCACAAAAGGCGCAAACAGCGTGACGATGACGGTGGCAATGGTGCCAGCCACAAACGAGCCGATAGCAGCCGTGGCCAGTGCGGCGCCCGCGCGCCCGCTCTTGGCCATCTTGTTGCCCTCCATGGCGGTGACCATGCTGGCGGTTTCGCCCGGCGTGTTCAGCAGGATGGAGGTGGTCGAGCCACCGTACAT
>NZ_JBFUBD010000455.1:0-1989 GCF_056405935.1 Polaromonas sp. P1_E3 | reverse complement strand
GACACACACCGCGTTCCTGTGTTTGGACGAGCCGCGGCTCCTGGCGTCAAGCCATACGGTTTTGAAACGCTCAATCGGACTGTGCATATTTCTCCTGGATGTCTGATATTTGGCATGAGAAACCCATCCGGGCTGCTTGCCGGGTGAGTTTTTCTTCGCTGGAAGGCCAGGCATTGACACCGCCAACCATCCGCTAGCCGTTGTAGAAGTAAAGAACAAGTTTCTGCTCCGGACTTACAACGATTATTCCGATACGGCCCTGTGCATAAAAACTGCCCGGCTTGCTGATAATTTCGTTCGCCTGCTTCATACGCTCCGGCGGTATGTCAATGCAAAACCCGTAAACGCAGATGTAGTCCATCACGTTCAACAAGCCAGTACCTGGGTTGATCTTCCAATGGTCTCCGCGAATGGGTGTTTCACTCCACTGCGCGTAGTACCCGCGCCAGCGTCGACTTTGCTGATCCTTGTTGGGCGGCAGTTGTTCAAGGTACCTGATTCCCCCCTCCCCAACCCTGTGCGAGATCTCTTCGGACAGGGGATAAAACCGGATTCCTGCCTCGTTGCCACCAGGGCCAAAGCCCCAGGACTCCTCGTTCCGATAAGAGACGGCCTGCACCTCCAGCGCGTCCGGGACGGCTTGCAGAATGAACTTCTGTTCGTGGACTTTCCACATAACTGCGGGAACAAGCATAAGCGACGCAACAAGCACCAGGAAATGCCTGAATTCAAGCTTCTTGTACGCGTAGACGAGTGCGCCAATGACGATCAACAGGCCCAGGATCGGAATGAACAGAACAAGGTTTACCACGCAGCACCTAACGCAAGGTTGACCGGCGGCTTGCGCCGGAAGACCACATACAGGGCGAACGGCAAGGCGCCAATGACGAACGACATGTTAGGCCGGGGCGCATTGGACTGGCTCCCGGAAAGATACTTCGCGACTGCCTTTCCGAGCGGGCCATTGAACTCCCACAGAAGAAGTGCATAGAAAAGCATGCCGCAGATGACTGCTGCTGCAGTCCCCGCCCACCCGGGAAGTCTCAAAAACAAAGGCAGGAAATTGATTGCGGTGATCGTTGCCAACATCAGGGCAAACACCACTGCCATCCGGAGGAACACCCAGCGGTTGTAGGCGACTGCGGCGGACACCAGAACCCGGCAGCGCTCACGGTGGCAGAGKGATGAGAGCTGCGGAAGCTGGGAAGCCCGGAAATACATGGCCTACTTTTCAGGTTTCAGCGGACACTGGAGGCGCCGCGCCGGAATGATTTAACAAAGGTCGTTGTGGCCGAAGCGGCAACAGAATTAGCTTGACGCGAAAGGTGAAGTAACCAAGAAGGTAACCTGCCACACATCCCAGCGAAAACCACACGATCAACGCATCAAGTTTGCCTGGCAGGAGAATCCACAAAATCGCCAGCAGCGCGAGCTCGCCAAGCAGCCCCGCGCCCAAGGCCCAAAGAATGGCGTGGCCGCAATTGGATCGCAATGCCCATGAGCAGTGGTGGCATGTGAATTGATCACGCACCACCCACGCCGCAAGGGGACCCTGACATAAAGGGCAGTGGAATGTAGCCATGTGAGGTTCAAGGTGGAGAAAACCAGGCCACAACACCCCGTGCCGAAGCCGCCTCCTGCTGTTGTGGATCCTTGCCGGTTGACATGTCAAAGCGCAAGGTAGCCTCCTGCTGCCAGTGCAATGACCACGAGAGCGCTCCCTGCGAGGATGCAGTTTCGAAAGTGTTCTCTCCGCATCGTTGGGACCTCGATGCACGCGACAGGTAGCCGCCCTCGCGCGGGATCGATGAATGCCTCGATTTCCATTCCGGGCACAAAGGGCCGCAAAGCATTCTCGACGTCCAGCCGCTCTCCTTCGTAATCTTCATCGTCCAGCGAGAACCGCGTGGAGCGAACCATTTCACCAGCGATACGCGCCTCGATGGCAAGCAATGGACGAAAACGCTGATAGCCCGCACTCCACACTTC
>NZ_JBFUBD010000454.1:0-1992 GCF_056405935.1 Polaromonas sp. P1_E3 | reverse complement strand
TGCGCGCCTGCGCCAACCTTATCGCCTGGTCTACCATCGCAGCCCACTCCATGCGCGGCGGCAGGCTTTCGTACACGTCGCAAGGCCAAACACGCCAAGGCAGGATTTTTCGCCATTTCTCCGGCTTGCCCTGCAATAGCGAGACCCAGCGTTCGGCATAGGCCGGGGCTACGCGCGCGAACAACGCGGCGAAGTGTGCCAACTGCGCGTCAGTGACAAGCATGTTCACTGCCTCACGCGTTGCTCTGGACAGTTCCGGCGGGCTATTGTTCGTTTTCATCTGCTTCTTTTCACGATTTCAATTTTGGTGGACACGGCGGGATTCGAACCCGCATCAATACGGCGACCACGGTGTTTTACGCCTGTGGCCCAGCTGACGGTTGGAAACGCGCGCCAGTGACAGACCCGTCATCGGAGCCAGCACCTGCATCCTCAACCTTGCCCGTCAACCGGCTTGCCCGCCGCACCCGGTGTTACCCGGCCTGCCGGCAATCAACATTTTTGGCAGTGGCGCTCCCTTCCGTGCCAGCGCGCCCCTCTTATTCTTCTCAACGCTCAACGCAGCTTCACCAGCCCGTTGAGCACCTGGTCAAGGCCTCCGAACACGGAGATCTTGTCGATACGTTCGGCCACACGCTCCAGCGTCTCCAGCTCTTTCATGCGCAGGACAATCGGGTTGTCCTCCATGATCCTGGCCGTGTTCAGCAGGGATCGCGTTGCGGCGGTTTCCTCGCGGCGGCGGATCGCATTGGCCTGGGCCGACTTCTCGGCTTCAACCACCTGCGCCAGGATGGCCTTCATCTCGCCGGGCAGGATAATGTCTTTCACACCCAGGCTTTCCAGCTTCATGCCGGCGCCTGCCAGCTGCTCACGGGCATGCCCGGCAACGATGTCGTCCAGCGCGGCCTTGTTCTCCAGCAGCTCATCGAGCGTGCGGGTTCCCACGACCGCGCGCAGGCCCAGCTGCAATTCGCGGTAGATCTGCTCTGACGGCTTGCCCCACTGGGCAAAGGCCTTCAGCACATCGTCATAACGCCAGGTGGCCGACAGGTTCAGRCGCAGGCTTACCTTGTCGCGGGTGAGGATCTCCTGCCCGCTGACTTCCAGCGCCTGCGAACGCAGGTCAATGCATTCAACTTCAACCTTGCGGCCGTAACGCCAGAAACCATACGCACCGGCACCGAGCAGCCCCGTCACCTTGCCGTCCAGCGTCAGCACGCCAGCATGGAAGTCCGGCACCTGCACCAGCAGCACGCCCTCCAGGCCCTTCACCGGGCGCTGGCGCAGTTGCGTCTGGCCCAGCGTGGCCACGAGGCCGGYGGGCAGCTTTTCGCTGTTCGTCACGCCCTGGTCGATCTCGACCACATCAATGCGGATGTCGTTCAGGCCTTTCCAGTAAAGCTTGCGGGTGGCGGGCGCCAGCACTTCCACCAGCGAGCCGTTCTCGTAGCGCAGGCCCGCCTGCGAATCCGACAGCGCGGCCAGCACAAATTCCTGGGCCACAACAGCGGGCTCCATGGCCATGAAGTAATCGGCCAGGCCGTGCGTGAAGGCCGCCTGCTCCATCGCGAAGGTTTCCACGCGGACCTGGTCGGCACCGGCATACACCCAGTGTTTACCGGGCTGCAGCACGCGCTCGAAATCGCCGTTACGCAGCAGCAGGCCGCGTTCGTTTTTCTTGACCTTGTATTGCTTTAATCCAAACATTTTTCTTCTCCGTTTTCCGATTTCTTCTTCGTTATTCTTTGCAGTTGTTCATTCAACAAAACATAGTCCGCATCAGCAACAGCCGCGGACTCAGGGTGCGGGCACTTTCAGGCGAGGGGCCTGGCCATGAGATCTCGCGATGTCATGACCGGCGTCTTCACTGTCCGGTGTCGCAGTACCTTCGCACTGGCAACTGTTGCCGGTGGGTGCTGGCCCCACCTGCTACCGCGGTTTCCCGTTGCAACCTGCATCCACTTTTCCCACTCGCGGCACGTCTCACTTCCA
>NZ_JBFUBD010000453.1:0-1996 GCF_056405935.1 Polaromonas sp. P1_E3 | reverse complement strand
GTGAAAGGTCACCGTAGCTGGTCACACCCAGGACTTCGAAGCCCTCGGTTTCAATGGCCTGGGCGAGCGCACGAATACCCAGCCCGGAAGTGTTTTCGGAACGGAAGTCTTCGTCAATGATGACAATGGGAAAGCGAAATTTCATGGCGTCGGCGGGAGTTCAAGGGCGCCCTGAACCTGTCGGAGGGCATGGAAAACGCTCAGAGGGCATAGACAGGTTGAGCCCGAGCGGGGACTGGAAGGAAGTTTTTCCAAGCAGCGAAGTGTAAGGACATATTGTTGCGCTACGCTTGCCTTGGGGTCTAATTGCCCCAAAATGTAGCGGATGACCGACAAAAGGGGGATGTATGAGTGAATCGACTATTTGGTGGCTGCTGGCCGGGGCCGCAGTGGCCGTGGAACTGGCCACCGGAACGTTTTATCTGCTGATGGTCGCTTTGGGCATCGCAGCTGCGGCCATTGCCGCCCATCTGGGCGCCTCAACTTCCGTGCAGCTCATTGCGGCGGCCGTGGTGGGTTCGGCCACGGTAAGCATCTGCCATTTTGTCCGCAGCCGCGGGCCCAGCGAGTTGCCCGCCGGTACCAATCCGGACGTCAACATGGACGTCGGCGAAACTGTGCAGGTGGATGCCTGGCAGCCGGACGGCACCGCGCAGGTTCGTTACCGCGGCGCGCTATGGGCTGTGGTTCAAGCGGCAGGCGGAACACCATCCGCCGGAACCCATCGCATCCGGGAAGTCATTGGCAGCAAACTAATCGTAGAAAAAACCTGAGGGAGTCAGCATGTCGTCTTATGTAGCACTGATCGTTTTTATCGTCGCGATGATTTTCGTCATTCGCGCCATCAAGGTCGTACCCCAGCAGAACGCCTGGGTGAAAGAGCGCCTCGGAAAATACGCGGGAACGCTGACACCGGGCCTGAACTGGCTGATTCCCTTTGTCGATCGCGTCGCCTACAAACACAGCCTGAAGGAAATCCCGCTCGACGTCCCCAGCCAGGTTTGCATTACCCGCGACAACACGCAGCTGCAGGTTGACGGCATCCTCTATTTCCAGGTTACCGATCCGATGCGGGCCAGCTACGGCTCGTCCAACTACATCGTGGCGGTCACGCAGCTGGCGCAGACCTCCTTGCGCTCCGTGATCGGCAAGCTGGAACTCGACAAGACCTTTGAAGAGCGCGACATCATCAATGCGCAGGTCGTGGCAGCCATCGACGAAGCCGCGCTGAACTGGGGCGTGAAGGTGCTGCGTTATGAAATCAAGGATTTGACGCCGCCCAAGGAAATCCTGCATGCCATGCAATCGCAAATCACTGCCGAGCGGGAAAAACGCGCACTGATCGCTGCCTCTGAAGGCCGCCGCCAGGAGCAGATCAATATTGCCACCGGTGAGCGTGAGGCATTCATTGCCCGGTCGGAAGGCGAAAAACTGGCCGCCATCAACAACGCCCAGGGCGAAGCCGCCGCCATCATGGCAGTGGCCGACGCCAACGCCAAGGCCATTGAACTGGTGGCCGCCGCCATCCGCCAGCCCGGCGGTGAGCAGGCGGTGCAGCTCAAGGTCGCCCAGCAGGCCGTGGAAGCCTATTCGAAAGTGGCCAAAGATGCCAAGACCACATTGGTCGTGCCCAGCAACATGACCGAAGTCGGGGCGCTCATCAGTTCGGCCATGAAAATGGTTCAGGCCAACAAGGCCTGATGACAAGCTTTCCGGAAACAGGCCATGAACGCAGTCATAAGCGCAAAAAATGTACTGGGCACGGATTTGGTGCCGTGCTCCTATGACCCACTGACCGGCTATTTCCGCGACGGCTGTTGCAACACGGATGCGTCGGATGCCGGCTCCCATTTGATCTGTGTGCGTGTCACGCGGGAATTCCTTGATTTTTCCGCGAGCCGCGGCAACGACCTTTCCACGCCGCAACCCACCTATCGCTTCGCGGGCCTTCAACCGGGGGATCGCTGGTGCCTGTGTGCCAACCGCTGGCGTGAAG
>NZ_JBFUBD010000452.1:0-2008 GCF_056405935.1 Polaromonas sp. P1_E3 | reverse complement strand
TCTACAAAGAGCTGGGCAATGCCGGTCTGAAGGCCAAAGACGTGCCAGTGGTGGCCTTCTCTGTGGGTGAAGAAGAACTGCGCGGCGTTGACACCAAGCCGCTGGTGGGCCACCTGGCTGCCTGGAACTACTTCCAGTCGATCAAGAGCCCGGCCAACACCGAGTTCATCAAGAAGTGGTCTGCCTATGCCAAAGCCAAGAAGCTCCCTGGCGCTGACAAGCCTCTGACCAATGACCCGATGGAAGCCACCTACATCGGCATCAACATGTGGAAGCAGGCTGTTGAAAAGGCCAAGTCCACCGACACCGACAAAGTCATCGCCGCCATGGCCGGCCAGACCTTCAACGCGCCTTCCGGCATCGTCAGCAAGATGGATGAGAAGAACCATCACCTGCACAAGTCGGTCTTCATCGGCGAAATCAAGGCCGACGGCCAGTTCAATGTGGTGTGGAAGACGCCTGGCCCTGTGAAGGCCAAGCCATGGAGCCCGTACATTGAAGGCAATGACAAGAAGCCGGACGAGCCTGTCAAGAAGTAAGAAGCTACTGCGCGAGCCAATCTGGGCTCTGCGGTGCTCACCGTACTGGTGTACGGTTCCGCGCCGCAGAACCCACCTTGGCCCGCTCGCTACGCTTCTTCCAATCTTGACGACCGCGCCTTGATAAAAGCGCGGTCCCTTCAGGAAGTTGCAGTCTGGGCTCTATGCGGCGCTGCCGTGTATGTGCCCAACCTACAGGTTCTTTCCCCCCTATGCTCCGTTACCCACTTCACCGCCTACTCCTTCTTGCTACGCTTTTGATAGCTACTCGCGCTCATGCCTTAAGCCCGGAGGAGGTAAAAGGCATGTCAATTGGCGAGACAGAGGCACGGGTGGAGGCCCTGGGCAAGGCCGCCGCCAAGGCGGACGAAAAAACGGCTGCGTTCATCCAGGCGCTGTCTGACGATGCGGTGAAAACCAAGGGCGACAAGGTGTTTGTCGTGAAAGACGACAAGGCCTTTGACCCGATCACGGGCGCCGAGGTGCCGCTGCCCGCGGATGCCGAAGACGTGATCAACCCCAACCTGATGCGCAGCGAGATCGACAATGCGCTGGCCGCGTTGAAGCTGTTTTCCAAAACCGAAAGCGAACGCCGCGACGCCATCAAGACCCTGGGCGGCGATACCGATGAGGCACGGCTGCCGCTGATTGAAAAAGCCTACGCGGCTGAAACCGTGCCCGAGCTGAAGAACCAACTGGAGCTGATGCGCGCCGCCATCATGCTGGGCAGCACGGACAAGGCCAAGCGCCTGGAAGCCGCCGCGCAGCTGGCCGGCAGCAAGAACCCCAATACCAAGACAGTGCTGATAGAGCGCCTGGGCACTGAGACCGATGCCAACGTGAAGGTGGCGCTGCAGGCGGCGCTGGCCAAGGTAGAGGCCTCACTGGAGTGGGGCAACAAGCTGGGCGCGATTTTCAGCGGCATCAGCCTGGGCAGCATCCTGCTGCTGGTGGCGCTGGGGTTGGCGATCACTTACGGGCTGATGGGCGTCATCAACATGGCCCACGGTGAGCTGATGATGATTGGCGCCTATGCCACCTATGTGGTGCAGGGCCTGTTCCAGAAGTACTTTCCCGGCGCATTTGACTGGTATTTGCTGGCCGCGGTGCCGGTGGCCTTCATGGCGTCGGCCCTCATGGGCGCGGCGCTGGAGCGCAGCGTGATCCGCTTCCTGTATGGCCGCCCGCTGGAGACCTTGCTCGCCACCTGGGGTATCAGCCTGATGCTGCAGCAGCTGGTGCGCTCGATTTTTGGTGCGCAAAACGTCGGCGTTGAAAACCCGGTGTGGATGAGCGGCGGCGTGCAAGTGCTGGGCAACTTGTCGCTGCCCTACAACCGCTTGGTCATCATTGTGTTTGCCGTGGCGGTGCTGCTGGGCGTGGCCTGGTTGATCAGCCGCACGCGGCTGGGCCTCTTTGTGCGCGGCGTGACGCAAAACCGGCCGATTGCCTCATGCATGGGTGTGAAC
>NZ_JBFUBD010000451.1:0-2008 GCF_056405935.1 Polaromonas sp. P1_E3 | reverse complement strand
AGACACGGCGTTTTGGCGCTTCTGCACGTCGCTCAGTTCGCCGCTGGCGGGCATGCGGAAACCCAGCGATTCGGCGGAGAGATGCGAAGGCGTGTCGCTGGCCAGGTCCAGATAGCTGACTTCGGTGCCGGGGTTGGCGGTGCGCCATGAAGCCACGATCTGGGCCGTGAGCTGGCGGGAAACCGAGTTGCCGCCGAGGATGCTGGAGTCGATGTGAAGAAGCTTGGTCATGGTGGGTTCCTTGATTGAGTGATTGATCGGAGGGGTGAGTCGGTTTTCAGGCCGTGTTCACCTTGAACTGCAGCCATGGATAGATTGTGCGGATGAGTCGAGTGCTTGATAAGTTGGCAAAAATGCGACTTATCGTTCTAATGGTGAGACAATGAAGGCCTCAAAATCTCGAATTGCTTACATCCCCGGCAGCCACCTACTGGTCAGATGTGAGTCGCCTGGTAAGGCAGTAAAGGACATTTCCCCATGCAAGACCTCAATGACATGCTGTACTTCGCCGAAGTGGTGGAGCGGGGCGGCTTTGCCGCAGCCGGCCGGGCGCTGGGCCTGCCCAAGTCGCGCCTGTCGCGCCGCGTGGCCGAGCTGGAAGCCCGCCTGGGTGCACGGCTATTGCAGCGCACCACCCGCAAGCTTTCGTTGACGGAGGTGGGCGAGATCTATCTGCGCCACTGCAGCGCCATGCGCGACGAGGCGCTGGCCGCGTCGGAAGCTGTGGCGCAAATGCAGGTCGAGCCGCGCGGTACGCTGCGCATCACCTGCCCGGTGACGCTGGCACAAAGCACGGTGGGCTRCCTGGTGCCGCGTTACATGGCGCTTCACCCTCATGTGAAAGTCGACATGCGCGTGACCAACCGGGTGATTGACCTGGTGGAAGAGGGCATAGACATTGCCCTGCGCGTGCGGCCCACGCTGGAAGACAGCGGCAGCCTGATCGTCAAAAACCTGGGCGCCGGATCCGGCCGCCTGCTGGCCAGCCCGGATTTGTTAAGGCGCCAGGGCACGCCCGAAAAKCCGGAAGACCTGCACAAGCTCGACACAGTCGMCATGTCCTGGGTCGATGGCCGTGCATCGTGGACGCTGGTGGGCCCCGACGGAAAGGAGTTTGTGCTGCAGCACCAGCCGCGTTATGTGGCCGACGACCTGCAAACCCTGAAGCTGGCCGTGCTGGCCGGCACCGGCATGAGTTTTTTGCCCGAATCCCTGAGCGCGGTAGAGCAGCAGGCGCAGCTTCTGGTGCCCGTGCTGCCCGGCTGGACGCTTCGCCCTGGTGTGGCGCATGCGGTGTTTACGTCGCGTCGCGGGCAGATTCCGGCGGTTCGGAGCTTTCTGGACTTCCTGGGGGAGCGGATGCGGGGTGAAGAGCTGGTTTGATGGGTTGATCTGGCGGATCAGCCGGCCGCGAGTGTGGGTGCTATTGATTTGATAGCTGCTTGCGCTCGTCCTTATTGGGCTGAAGGCCATTTTGATGATCAAGAAACCGCCAAAACAGCGTAAAACAGGACGTTTGGAATGCTTGGGCGCGTTCAGGCCGTTGTTGGAGTCACTGAAAGCGCTCTTTCCATGAAAAAATAAGCCTGCAAGCCAATAGGCGCGCGCGTAAGCAGCTATCAAAAGAATAGCAGAACACCGTTGCCGGGTCGCAGTGTCGTTATTCGTTTATTGAGATAAATTAAGAGCTATATATTCTTTTGAGTTTTAACGCTTGCTCCCCACAATGCTTTGATCAGCAATCAAGGAGCACAGCATGACCACTCTCAGACTCGGCGACACGGCCCCCGACTTCACCCAGGACTCCACCGCTGGCAAGATTTCCTTTCACCAGTGGGCTGGCGATTCCTGGGTGGTGTTGTTTTCACATCCCGCAGACTTCACGCCCGTCTGCACCACTGAACTTGGCAAGACCGCAGCCCTGAGCAGCGAATTTGCCAAGCGCAACGTCAAACCCATCGCCGTCAGCGTCGATCCGCTCGACAAGCACGGCCAGTGGGTCAATGAC
>NZ_JBFUBD010000450.1:0-2011 GCF_056405935.1 Polaromonas sp. P1_E3 | reverse complement strand
CCCCTTGGACGGCATCCCCTTCCACCCTTACTACACGGTGCACGACATTTTCGGTGTGAGCGTCTTCCTGATGATCTTCACCGCGATCATCTTTTTCGCGCCCGAGTTCGGCGGCTACTTCCTGGAGTACAACAACTTCATCCCGGCCGACCCGCTGAAGACGCCTGCGCACATCGCGCCGGTCTGGTACTTCACGCCTTACTACTCGATGCTGCGCGCCATCACCGGTGAAATGGCCGGTGCACTGGGCATCATCGCCATCGTTGCCGCCGTGCTTGCTGCCCGCAAACTCTCCGGCATCTTCAAGCCAGCCGTGCTGGTGATTGCCATCGGCGCGGCCTTGCTGCTGGGCCTGCTGCCTTCCATCGCCAACTGGATCGGCCTGGTGATTCCTTCCGTCGGTGCCGGCATTGCCCACGGGCTGGATGCGCTGGCCAAACCGCTGGCCGGCGTGCCTTTCCTGGGCGAACTCTGGGGCATGATGATCAAGGGCATCGACGCCAAGTTCTGGGGCGTGGTCGTGATGGGTGGTGCGGTCATCATCCTGTTCTTCCTGCCATGGCTGGACCACAGCCCTGTCAAGTCGATCCGCTACCGCCCTGACTGGCACAAATACCTCTACGGCATTTTTGTCGTCAACTTCCTGGTGCTCGGTTACCTGGGCGTTCAGCCGCCATCAGCCGTCGGCGAGCGTGTGTCCCAGCTCGGTACCCTGTTCTATTTTGGTTTCTTCCTTTTGATGCCGTGGTGGAGCCGATTGGGTACGCCCAAAACGCCGCCTGACCGTATTGTTTTCCACGGTCACTAAGCAGGAGATAACAACAATGAAAAAACTGATTTTTTCCCTGATCGCGGCCCTGGGCCTGGTTGCCGGTGCACACGCTTCCGAAGGCGGCATGGCCTGGGACAAGGCACCGAACAATACGAACGACCTGGGTTCCCTGCAAAACGGTGCCAAGCTGTTCGTCAATTACTGCCTGAACTGCCACTCCGCTGCCTTCATGCGCTTTAACCGCCTGAAAGACATCGGCCTGACCGAGCAGCAAATCAAGGACAACCTGCTGTTCACGACCGAAAAAGTCGGCGACACCATGAAGGCCGCGATTGACCCCAAGCAGGCGAAAGACTGGTTCGGCGGCAATCCACCCGACCTGACCGTGATTGCACGCTCGCGTTCCGGCGCTGGCGGCACCGGTGCAGACTACCTCTACACCTACCTGCGCACCTACTACCGCGACGAGACCAAAGCCACGGGCTGGAACAACCTGGCTTTCCCCAGCGTAGCCATGCCGCATGTGCTGTGGGAACTGCAGGGCGTACGTGCCCCGGTGTTCGATGAAAAAGAAGAGCACGGCCACAAGGTGTCGGTCTTCAAGGGCTGGAAGCAGGTTACCCCTGGCGCCATGACGCCGTTKCAATACGACCAGGCGATGGGCGACCTCGTGGGTTACCTGCAGTGGATGGGTGAGCCGGCCCAGAACACCCGCATTCGCGTCGGCGTCTGGGTGCTGATTTTCCTTCTCATCTTGACCTTTGTTGCCTGGCGCCTGAATGCGGCGTTCTGGAAAGACGTCAAGTAATTTTTCGCCGGGGCTAAGCTCCCGGCACCTTCTGGAGTGGATGCTTTCAATGTATCCACTCCTTTGCATTTAGGAGTTCCGCACCATGATGGTCCTTTATTCAGGCACGACCTGCCCCTTCTCGCATCGCTGCCGTTTTGTGCTGTTTGAAAAAGGCATGGACTTCGAAATCCGCGATGTGGACCTGTACAACAAGCCCGAAGACATCAACGTGATGAACCCTTACGGACAGGTGCCTATCCTGGTCGAGCGCGACCTGATCCTGTACGAATCGAACATCATCAACGAGTACATCGACGAGCGCTTCCCGCACCCGCAACTCATGCCCGGCGACCCGGTCGACCGCGCGCGCGTGCGCCTCTTCCTGCTGAACTTCGAAAAAGAATTGTTTGTCCACGTCAGCACGCTTGAGTCGCGCGCTTCCAAGGGCA
>NZ_JBFUBD010000449.1:0-2020 GCF_056405935.1 Polaromonas sp. P1_E3 | reverse complement strand
GGAGAGCATCGAGTGCCATGGAAAGGTGCCTTAACTTGGGCTTCCTTGGAAGGTGATTTGGGCTTGTCCGTTACCTGTACAGCCTTGGGTTCGGTCACCTTTCAGGTAGAGCTCAGGGGCCTTCCTGGTGCGCCCGAAGAATGGAGCGTTCAAGTTGGTATCGAGACGGGGCTCGGTGAACTCGAAAGATTAGCAATTGAAGCAAAAGGTTTGGTAGATGCGAACAACGCCATTTAACAATTTGCTCGGCACGCACAAGCAACCGAATGATGCCGCTTCGCGGCCCGGGCTGCGTGCTGGACAGCGCCAACGTTAGGGCTTCATGGAGAAGCATGATGTATGTCCAGAGTGCGGGAAGTCTTTCATGGGCCGCACTCATCGATTGAAGATTACCGTGGCTCGCCTTTTCGGAATGCTATTTCCGACGAGCGCGGGTGAGGTACCTGGGGTAGTCCTATTCGGAGTTCGCTGCCCTGGATGCAACACGATCTTTCAAAGCCGCGAATTGCGCTACTTCGGCTGGCTAGGCTACCCTTCATATCTTGTGCTCTTGTTCGCCCTGTTGGTATCTCTGATGGGGATCACACTATTCGTATGGAGTCGGTGAAATCGTGACATTGAAATCTAACAGGTCAGCCAACGCGGACACCCAAGGGCGTCCTGCTTCGCGCCCACTTTGGGTGGGTGCCGATTATCTTCACGTTAGGAGTCATCAATGAGCACCCTTGCGAATGATTCTTCAGCCTTCGAGGCGTACCAACGACGAATGCTGCTTGAGATCCTGATAACGGTCCGCGATGGCTTCGTCGAAGCTGGAGTGAAGAAGGAGAAGAAGCTGCGCGAGTTGACCGAAAACCTGGCGTTCCATCTGGCATGCATCGTCGATGGATCGAGGGTGATGAATACTGGCGCGGAGTATGTGCACCCCGTACTGGTTTTTACAAAAGGCACAGGTAAGAAGCCAGACTACGCCGAGCTGGTCTACTCTGGTGGTGGCTCCTGGATGCACGAGATACTTGACGAGGAGCTCACAAACGAAGCATTCGAAAAGGATGATTCCTAACGCGCCCGCCGAGTGGATTGCCTGTGGCGACCGCTCACATACACGTTAGATTTAACACAACCCTCAGGGGAAAGCATTGATTCCATTGCACTTTCAGCCATCCATCGAAACAGTAGATGGATATGCCGGCGATGCCATCCGGATGACGCAAAAGGTCTATACCGTCGACATTTCCTCCTTTGCCCCATCCACACTGCGCCGGGTTGACTCCGTTCTGGAAGAGTGGAAAACCGGCGGTGCCAAGATGGAGCAGGTAGCAAAGTCCATCTATGCCTTCGGTTCATTTGCTGGTGAGGTTTTGCTTAAGGCCAGGCATGGCGAGTGGTTTAAGCCAGATCAACCTTCAAATGAAGAGGACTTCTTCGACTATCCGTTCCTGGCTGTTCGCCTGAGGGGCGGAGCAGTTTGGCGCCCCATCAATCTTGGCTTTCAAATCATGGACTCAGTGCCAAACTCAAGCTATTGGAACTCAATCGTCGATCTTCTTGGAAGAGTACCTAGTGAAGGCTAACCTATCAATCGGCATGGACTCACAACAGCAGGAGGCGGCTTCGCCGCGAAGTGTTGATGGTCCGGTTATTCCTACGTCAGGCTTCTGAGTCCAAGCTATGCGCGCCCTCGAACTCAAGATCCCACCACCGCTCGTGGCGCTCATCATCGCGGTCACCATGTGGATCGCTAGAAATGTTGCGCCGACGCTTGACCTGCCGCCCGCTACCCGCATCGCCGGAGCCGGCGTCGTCGCGGTCGTTGGTTGCTACTTCAGCGTCACTGGCGCCATCGCGTTTCGGCGAGCCAGGACCACGGTCAATCCTTTGAAGCCGGAGAGCGCATCGTCACTCGTCACGTTCGGTGTCTATCGGATCACTCGCAATCCAATGTACGTCGCACTCGCCTTGCTTCTGGTGGCATGGAGCTTCTACTTGTCTGCACCTGCGCTCCTGGCCGGCTCAGTGC
>NZ_JBFUBD010000448.1:0-2026 GCF_056405935.1 Polaromonas sp. P1_E3 | reverse complement strand
CGGCAAACGACTCCACATCGGTCTGCTGCTGCGAAGCGTCCGTGCGGCCGGGGGAAAAAGGCACCTTCACGTCGTGGCCGGCTTTTCTTGCTGCCGCCTCGACGGCTGCACAGCCACCCAGAACAATCAGGTCAGCCAGCGAGACTTTCTTGCGGCCCGACTGCGCCCCATTGAACTCGCCCTGGACGGCCTCCAGCACTTTCAGGACTTTCGCCAGTTCCACAGGCTGGTTGACCTCCCAGTCCTTCTGCGGTGCCAGGCGGATGCGTGCACCGTTTG
The DNA here is from genome assembly GCF_056405935.1 of Polaromonas sp. P1_E3. NCBI lineage: Bacteria > Pseudomonadati > Pseudomonadota > Betaproteobacteria > Burkholderiales > Comamonadaceae > Polaromonas > Polaromonas sp. P1_E3. Next base: position 1,747 of record NZ_JBFUBD010000448.1, on the reverse strand, counting down.
CGCCACCGCGCTTGTCACTGCCGCGGAAGGTTGAGGCAGACGCCCACGCCGTGGTGACAAGCTGGGAGATGGAGAGCCCAGAGGCGAGGATTTTGGCCTTGAGCCCTTCAATGTCCTGCTCATTGACCAGCGGATGATCGACGGCGGGCACCGGGTCCTGCCAGATCAGCGCTTCCTTCGGCACCAGCGGGCCGAGGAAGCGTGCGGCCGGGCCCATGTCGCGGTGCGTCAGCTTGTACCAGGCCCGGGCGAAGGCATCGGCAAACTCCTGCGGGTTCGCCATGAAGCGCCGCGAGATTTTTTCGTAGGCCGGGTCCATGCGCATGGCCATGTCGGCCGTGGTCATCATCGGAGCATGGCGCAAAGAGGAATCATGCGCATCGGGCACAGTGGTCGCCGCTGCCGGGTCTTTCGGTTTCCACTGGTGCGCACCGGCAGGACTCTTCGTCAGCTCCCACTCGTAGCCAAACAGGTTCTCGAAATAGCCGTTGTCCCACCTGGTGGGGTTCTTGGTCCAGGCCCCTTCGATGCCGCTGGTGACCGTGTGAACACCATGGCCCCCGCCAAACTTGTTGATCCAGCCAAAACCCTGGTCTTCAATCGTGCCGCCCTCAGGCTCGGGGCCTACGTATTGGCCCGGATCGGCCGCACCGTGGGCTTTGCCGAAGGTGTGCCCGCCGGCGGTGAGCGCAACGGTTTCCTCGTCGTTCATCGCCATGCGGGCAAAGGTCGCGCGGATATCGCGCGCCGAGCCCAGCGGATCCGGCTTGCCGTTCGGGCCTTCGGGGTTCACATAGATCAGGCCCATCTGGACGGCACCCAGCGGGTTTTCGAGTTCACGGTCACCGGTATAGCGCTTGTCGCCCATCCACTCGGTTTCAGGTCCCCAGTAAATCTCTTCCGGTTCCCAGACATCAGGCCGCCCACCGGCAAAGCCGAAGGTTTTGAACCCCATCGAATCCATGGCCACGGTACCGGCCAGAACCATCAGGTCGGCCCAGGATATCTTGCGGCCATATTTCTGTTTGATCGGCCACAGCAAACGGCGCGCCTTGTCGAGATTTCCGTTGTCCGGCCAGCTGTTGAGCGGTGCAAATCGCTGTGTGCCGGAGCCCGCGCCGCCGCGTCCATCGGCGATCCGGTAGGTGCCAGCGCTGTGCCATGCCATGCGAACGAAGAATGGGCCGTAGTGGCCGTAGTCCGCAGGCCACCAGTCCTGCGAATCCGTCATCAGCTCGTGGAGGTCTTTCACGACGGCGTGCAGGTCCAGGGTCTTGAACTCCTCGGCATAGTTGAACTCCAGGCCCATAGGGTCGGACAATGAGGAGCCCTGGTGAAGTATCTTGAGGTTTAGCTGGTTGGGCCACCAGTCGGCGTTGGTAGCGGCGCCGGCCAGAGCATGTTTGCGTGCGCCGCCCGAGAATGGGCAGGTGCCTTCGCTTTGCGTGTTGTGATCAGCCATGATGGATCTTCTTTCGATTAAACAGGGTGCCAAATGACGGCATGGGTTGCATTTCATAGCAGCCGGGACGCTTGGGTCACGACTGTGCGGGGGCGCTGATGGAGTCTCTCCTTGGGTGGCTTGCCAGGCGGATGGCCTGTGAAGCACAGTCTAGGTTTCACGGCAAAATAATCAAAGGCAATTAAAAGTATTTAACTAATAGCTTTTATCAATTACCACGCAATTTACCCCAGACAGCCCCCTCGCCGCAGCAACCAGGCAGTGACGTTACGCTTGGAGCTGAAC
>NZ_JBFUBD010000447.1:0-2033 GCF_056405935.1 Polaromonas sp. P1_E3 | reverse complement strand
GTGTTACGCTGATCGGCCTTGATGAAGGTTCACAATTAAGCGGCCTTCAGCGCATCGTTGAAAACGATGCCACGCTGGACGAGCCCGATACCGAAACCGATACCGGCACAGACACTCCCAACATCGAAAGTACCTGATGAAAAACTTGCTTACAGCCATCGCGATCACAGCCATGGCCTTTGGTGCCACTGCGGCTCATGCGCAGGCGGCAGATCCTAAAACGGAGTTGGCAAAAAAAGTGGTCGCATTGCAGCAAGGGCCGGAGCTCGACCGTCTGGTAGGCCAGCTTGCGGGCACCACGGCGCAGGAACTCATCGTCAAATGGGCTCCCAAAATGGAGGCCAACGTTCCCAAGGCCAAGCAGCCCAAAGCATCGGAAGACCTCAACGCCGAACTCAAGAAATATACCGAAGATGTGAGCCAGCTGATTGCCAAACAGGTCAGCAAAGTCAGTACCGAATCGCTGGTACCGGCCTATGCAGAACGGTTCACGCTGGAAGAGCTCCAGCAGCTTGCCGCCTTTTTTGAGTCCCCTGCGGTCAAGAAGTACCAGGCCACTGCGCCTGAACTGGGCAATGTCTTTGTGCAAAAACTGGTGGAGGCTACCCGTGCCGATGTCCTCGCGCGCGCAAAGCAGTTTGACGACGTTGCAGTGAAGATCATTGGCACCGGCCCCGCACCGGGAGCAGGCAAGCCGCCCGCCAAGAAATGACCCGCCCTTTCAATTTTTCCGCCGGCCCGGCGAACCTGCCCGAAGAGGTTCTGCGTCAGGCGGCGGGTGAAATGCTGGACTGGCACGGTAGCGGCATGGGTGTGATGGAAATGAGCCACCGTGGAAAGGAATTCATCTCCATCTACGAAACCGCCGAGGCCGATTTCCGCGAGCTTATGGCCGTTCCGGCTCACTTCAAGATCCTGTTCATGCAAGGCGGCGGACTTGCCGAAAATGCCATTGTTCCCCTCAATGTCTCGMAGGGTCGCTCGGCTGATTTTGTAGTAACAGGCAGCTGGAGTGAAAAATCGCAAAAAGAGGCACGCAAGTACTGCGATGTCCAGATCGCTRCGAGCAATGCGGACAACGGACACACGCTGCTGCCGCCTCCGTCCGGCTGGAAGCTGCGGCAGGACGCAAGCTACGTCCACCTGTGCACCAACGAAACCATCCACGGCGTGGAGTTTCAAAGTCTTCCCGACCTGAAGAGCCTGGGCAGCAATGCCCCGCTGGTCATCGATTTTTCCTCCCATGTGGCGTCCCGACAGGTTGACTGGTCTCGTGTCGGCCTCGCATTTGGCGGTGCACAGAAAAATCTCGGGCCTGCAGGCGTCACGCTGGTGGTAATCCGGGAGGACCTGCTCGGTCACGCATTGCCGATTTGCCCGAGCGCCTTTGACTACAAGACCGTGGCAGACAACCAGTCGATGTACAACACGCCCCCCACGTACGCAATTTACATTGCCGGCCTTACCTTCGCGTGGCTCAAGCGCCAGCAAGAAGGCGACGCTACCGGCATTGCCGCAATGGAAGTGCGCAACAAGACCAAGGCACAGCTTCTGTATGACGCCATTGACGGCTCGCAGTTTTATCTCAACAAAGTGGACAAAGACTGCCGATCCAGGATGAATATTCCATTTTTCCTGCGCGACGAGTCACGGAACGACRCATTTCTTTGGGGGGCCAAGGCACGGGGCTTGCTTCAGCTCAAGGGCCACAAGTCAGTGGGAGGGCTGCGCGCAAGCATTTACAACGCCATGCCACTGGCCGGTGTGCAGGCACTGGTGGGCTACATGCGAGAATTCGAACAAAAATACGCCTAGGATGACATGTTTTTTCGCCTTCATTATGGTTCGCCTTTCCAGCAGGCGGGCAGCGCCCGCCGCGTGGCCGGGTGGTCTCTGACATGACCACCAACCTTGCGGATTTACGCGTTCAGATTGATGCACTGGATCGAGAACTGCTCGCCTTGCTGAATCGCCGTGCCCAGGTCGCGGAGCAGGTCGGCGAAGTCAAGAAGCGCGAGGGTACGCCCTTTTTC
>NZ_JBFUBD010000446.1:0-2035 GCF_056405935.1 Polaromonas sp. P1_E3 | reverse complement strand
TGTTTCATCTGCTCAATGTACCACAATTATTTATGCAGGCCGCGTTCGTCGGGCTCGTCGGTAGAGGTCGATATCACGCTGGTCTGCTGCCCTTTGGCCTTGCGCCAGCCGTACAGGACATAACCGGAGAAGCCGTACAACACGAACAGCCCGAACATGACTGTCGGCGGGTGGATATTGATGACGGCGATCCCAAGCGCAATCAGCACAATGGCTGCGAAGGGCACGCTGCGTTTCATCTGCACGTCCTTGAAACTGTAAAACGGCACGTTCGTGACCATCGTGAGGCCCGCGTACAAGGTCAGGCCGAAGGTAATCCAGCGCACTTCCAGCCCGCTGATTCCCGCATCGGTCATCAGCCAGATAAAGCCCGCCACCAGGGCCGCGGCGGCCGGCGATGGAAGCCCCTGGAAGAAGCGCTTGTCAACTACCGCCGTATTCACGTTGAAACGGGCCAGGCGCAGCGCCGCACAGGCGCAGTAAACAAAGGCGCCAATCCAGCCCCAGCGCCCAAGGCTGGTCAACGCCCAGACATAAGCAATCAACGCCGGGGCGGCACCGAAAGAAACCATGTCAGAAAGCGAATCCATCTGCTCGCCAAACGCGCTTTGTGTATTGGTCATCCGGGCAACGCGACCATCCAGGCTGTCAAGGATCATGGCGCAAAAAACGCCTATGGCGGCCTGGTCGAAACGCCCGTTCATGGCCATCACGATGGCGTAAAAACCGCCGAACAACGCAGCCAGCGTGAATAAATTGGGCAATATGTAGATGCCCTTGCGGCGCTTGCGTATCACCACCGCTTCGGCAGGAAACGCCGAATCTTCACCATCATGCATAAAAACACTCCTGAGGCACAACTGGTGCGCGCAAACAGCTATCAGATTCATAGCATCCGTAGATGCCATCCCGAAGCCGGACCTTCCCAGAGGGATTCAGCCATCGACTTAAGCCCCAAGGATACCAAGGTCGGCACCGCGGAAACCTTCAGCATTTCACCTTATCCAATTTGCACTAGCCAGAAAAAAAGCCGCGCAGGACCTTTGCGCGGCTTTTTGCAGGACAAAGCCCTGACGGGCCTCAATCCATCAGTTGCGGGTCTGGTCGACCAGCTTGTTTTTGGCGATCCAGGGCATCATGGCGCGCAGCTTTTCGCCCACGATTTCGATCTGGTGCTCGGAATTCAGGCGGCGGCGGCTCAGCAGGGTCGGTGCACCGGCCTGGTTTTCGAGCAGGAAACTCTTGGCATATTCGCCCGTCTGGATGTCTTTGAGACATTTGCGCATGGCGTCCTTCGTGGCCGAAGTCACGATGTTAGGACCCGTCACATATTCGCCGTACTCTGCGTTGTTCGAGATCGAGTAATTCATGTTGGCGATGCCGCCTTCATAGATCAGGTCGACAATCAACTTGAGCTCGTGCAGGCATTCGAAGTACGCCATTTCAGGTGCGTAGCCGGCTTCCACCAGCGTTTCGAAGCCGGCCTTGATCAGCTCGACGGTACCGCCGCACAGAACGGCCTGCTCGCCGAACAGGTCGGTTTCGGTTTCTTCGCGGAAGTTGGTCTCAATGATGCCGGCCTTGCCGCCGCCATTGGCCATGGCATAGCTGAGGGCCAGGTCGCGGGCCTTGCCGGACTTGTCCTGGTGCACTGCGACCAGGTGAGGCACGCCGCCGCCCTGGGCGTAGGTGTTGCGCACCGTGTGGCCTGGGGCCTTGGGAGCAACCATCCAGACATCGAGGTCGGCGCGTGGAATCACGGCGCCGTAGTGCACGTTGAAACCATGGGCAAACACCAGGGATGCGCCTTGCTTGATGTGGGGAGCCACGTCGTTTTTGTAGACGGCGCCGATCTGCTCGTCAGGCAGCAAAATCATGACAACATCGGCGGCCTTGACTGCGTCCGCGACTTCAGCGACCTTCAGGCCGGCCTTTTCGACCTTGGGCCACGAAGCGCCGCCCTTGCGCAGGCCGACAACCACTTTCACGCCACTGTCGTTCAGGTTTTGTGCATGGGCATGGCCCTGGCTGCCGT
>NZ_JBFUBD010000445.1:0-2037 GCF_056405935.1 Polaromonas sp. P1_E3 | reverse complement strand
GAAGCCACGCCGGGCCGCGAACCTGAAGTGGCGCACTTGCGAAGCATCGTGGGGCTGGTGTGGCGTTCCGTGGTGCTGTGGATGGTTTTGCTGGCGCTGCTGACCCTGGCACGCCTGCTCGGATGAGCGGCAGCCCGCCTTCCTCCTTGCCTTCCGGGCAATCCTTCTGGAGCCCTGCGGTGCGCGGTCTTGTGCCGTATGTGCCGGGAGAGCAGCCCGGCGTTGCGGACCTGGTCAAGCTCAACACCAACGAGAACCCATACCCGCCATCGCCCCGTGTCGTTGCCGCCATCACGGCCGCGGCGCAAAACGGCCTGCAGCTTTATCCCGACCCGCAGGCCACCGCGCTCAGGCGCGCGATTGCGGGTTGCCACGGCATAGATCCTGATCAGGTCTTTGCCGGCAATGGGTCAGATGAAGTGCTGGCGCATGCGTTCTGCGCTTTTTTCCGCCACGGCCAACCCCTGTTGATGCCGGACGTCAGCTACAGCTTTTACAAGGTGTACTGCGGGCTCTACGGCATTGAGGCCAGGCTCGTGCCGCTGGATGCTTCCCTGCGCATTCATGTGGCGGATTACACAGCACCATGCGCAGGCGTGGTGATTGCCAACCCGAATGCGCCCACCGGAACCGGGTTGTCATTGGCGCAGATTGAGCAGCTGCTGCAGCAACAGCGCGACCGGGTTGTGCTGGTGGACGAGGCCTATGTGGATTTCGGCGGTGAAACCGCCATCGGGCTGATTGCGCGCTATCCCAACCTGCTGGTGGTGCACACGCTGTCCAAGTCGCGCTCGCTGGCCGGGTTACGCGTTGGCTTTGCTGCCGGCCAGCGCCATCTGATCGAAGCCCTTGAGCGGGTCAAAGACAGCTTCAATTCCTATCCGCTGGACCGCCTGGCCATCGCTGGCGCCGTGGCCGCTTACGAAGACCGTGCTTATTTTGAAGCGACGCGTACGGCCGTGATCCAGAGCCGAGATCTGTTAAGCCGGCAATTACAGGACCTGGGCTTTGAAGTTTTACCCTCGCAAGCCAACTTCCTGCTRGCACGCCATCCTGGCCGCGACGCAGCGGCCTTTGCGGCCGGCTTGCGCGAAAAAAACATCCTGGTGCGCCATTTCAGGCAGCCGCGCATCGACCAGCATTTGCGCATCAGCGTGGGCACCCCGGCGCAATGTGATGCGCTGGTGCAGGCCTGCCGCGAGCTGCTCAAAGCCTGACGCTATTGCCCGGCCGGGACGTAGCCCGTCAAGTCCCGTCAATAACGGGGTTGCGACAGTTCGGCGAATAGTTCGCTATACAAACGATAGCGGCTTGCGCTGATTCCGTCTGGGCTGGGCCCCGATTTGACCACCGAAATAACGCCACAACCCGGCTCGTGCAGGTGGGTGCAGTTGTAGAACTTGCAGTCCTGCGCGTGTGCCTTGAGGTCGGGCATGTAATTGGCCAGCTGCACTGGGTCGATGTGGTGCAGCCCGAACTCCTGAAAACCCGGCGAGTCGATCAGCGCAGTGGTCCTCTCGCCGCCCGTGCCGGTATTCACCCAATACAGCGTGGTGCTGGTGGTGGTATGTTTGCCTGAATTCAGGGCCTGCGATATTTCCGCTGTCAGCACCCGTGCATCCGGCACAAGAAGATTGGTCAGGCTGCTTTTGCCGGCACCTGAAGGTCCCAGCACCAGCGTCTTCTTGTCCCGCAGCAAATCCGTCAGTTCCTGCAGTTCCGGGTGCGGGGCATCGGCCGGCCCGCTTGTCGCTGTTTTGGGCTTGATGGCCAGCGAGAGCATTCTGTAGCCCATGGCCCGGTAGGGTGCCAGCTTGGTCCAGGCGCGCCCGAAAGGCTCGGTGAGGTCGCTTTTGTTCAGGGCAATGATGGGGGTGATGCCCTCGGCTTCGGCGGCAATCAACGCGCGGGTCAGCTGGCTTTCTGAAAATTCAGGTTCCGCTGCGATGAGGATCAGCACCTGGTCGAGGTTGGCGGCGAAGGACTTGGTGCGCATCTCGTCCTGCCGGTAAAACAGGTTGCGGCGCTCTTCAATTT
>NZ_JBFUBD010000444.1:0-2043 GCF_056405935.1 Polaromonas sp. P1_E3 | reverse complement strand
GACCAGGGGTGTCAGCAGTTTGCGCGCCAGGTGTTTCATGAAAGTCATGGAAGGGCTCCGGGTTGGTAAAGAAAGGAAAGATGCGCAGCTTCAGGCGGTGCGGTGCGCGCGCGCGAACGTGCGCGGCAGCCAGCCGCCGGGTGCCAGCAGCAGCGAGGCAAAGTACAGCGCGCCGGCGCAGCCGATGATGGTCGGGCCCGAGGGTGTATCGAAGTGGTAAGACAGCAGCAGCCCGGCGTAGCCTGCCGCCATGGCCTGCGCGCCGGCGTTGGCGAGCTGCGCGGGCAGGGTGTCGTGCCACAAGCGCGCCGACACCGCGGGCAGCATCATCAGGCCGACGGCCATCAGCGTGCCCAGCGTCTGGAAGCCGGCCACGAGGTTGATGACGACCAGCATCAAAAAGCCCTGCTGCCACGCCCACTTGAAAGAGGCGCTGCGGCCCGTTGCAGCCAGGAACACCGGGTCAAAACTTTCGAGCACCAGGCCGCGGTAGGCAGCCGCCAGCGCGACCAGGCTGATGCTGGCCACGCCGGCGACCAGCAGCAGGCCCGGCGTGTCGACGCCCAGCGCGCTGCCGAACAGAATGTGCAGCAGGTCCAGCTGCGTGCCGTGGCCGGAAATGAGCGTCACGCCCAGCGCCAGCGCCACCAGGTAAACGGCAGCCAGGCTGGCGTCTTCTTTCAGCGCGGTGGCGCGGCTGATGAAGCCGGCCAGCGCGGCCACCAGCATGCCGGCCAGTACGCCGCCTGCTGCCATGGCCGTGAGCGACAGGCCGCACAGCATGAAACCGATGGCGACACCCGGCAATATGGCGTGGCTGAGCGCGTCACCCAGCAGGCTCATGCGCCGCAAGGTCAGGAAAACGCCCAGCGGCGCGGCGCTGAGCGACAACGCCATCGTGGCCACCAGCGCGCGGCGCATGAACGCATATTCGGCGAACGGCGCAAACAGAACGGCCCAGGCACCGTGAAGGGCGTGCTGCGCGGCTTCCATCACGCCGCAGCCTTGTGCAGCAGGGGCTCGTGCAATGCCACTGGTGTGGCTACTGCCTTGTCGTCGATGCGGCAGGCTTCGGCGCTTTCGTCCCATGCTTCTGCCATCGCGCGGGCGCGCGCCAGGTTGACTTCGGTCATGACCTGTGCGGTGGGCCCCCAGGCGACGGCTTCGCGCGCCAGCAGCAGTGTTTGCGGAAAATGCGCCCGCACCTGGGCGTCGTCATGCAGCACGGCAATCACGGTGCGCCCCTGGGCATGCCACTGGCGAATCAACGCCAGCAAGGCGGCGGTGGTCTTGCTGTCTATTGCGTTAAAGGGCTCGTCCAGCAGGATCAGGCGGGCGTCCTGCACCAGCAGGCGGGCAAACAGCACGCGCTGGAACTGCCCGCTGGAAAGTGTGCCGATGGGCCGCGCTTCAAAACCTTCCAGGCCGACGGCGCGCAAGGCCGTGCCGACGGCCGCCCACTGCGCCTCACTGACGCCGCCCCACGCGCCCTGCGAAGGCCAGCAGCCGAGCAGCACGGCGTCGCACACGTCCATCGGAAAGCCGCGGTCCAGCTCAGCCTGTTGCGGCAGGTAGGCAATGCGCGCGCGCGGCGTTGCCGTGGTGACCTGGCCGCCCGAGCGGAGCAGCAACCCCATGATGCTTTTGCACAGCGTGCTTTTGCCGGCGCCGTTGGGGCCAACAACCGCAGTCAGCGAACCCGCCGCGAAGTGACCGCTGACGTGGTGCAGCGCCGGATGCTGCCGGTAGCTGACGGTGAGGTTGTCCAGCGCGACCATGGCGCTCACCACGGTGCGATCTCCGCCGAAGCCCAGGCGACTGCCAGCCAGAGCAGCGCCACGGCCGGCAACACCGCGAGCATCCGGCGCCAGGCCGGCCAGGCGAGGATGCTGCGGCGGCGCGCAGGTTGTGGGGGGAAGGAACGGGTTGAAGCTGGCAAGGGAAGTCGTCTTTACAAACAGGCGGGCAGGGAAGTCAACAAAAGCCACTCGGTTGCGGTAATAATGCAACTGAATTGCTTTATAGTTTAATGCAACATTGTTG
>NZ_JBFUBD010000443.1:0-2044 GCF_056405935.1 Polaromonas sp. P1_E3 | reverse complement strand
AATCACGACAGACGTGGAACGGCTGACATGAGCGCTGCACTGAAACTGACCGGGCATCACAAGGATCTGGGCGGCGGCTTCATRGTGCGCCGCCTGCTGCCTTCCGCGCAGCAGCAGTCTGTTGGCCCTTTCATTTTCTTTGACCATTTCGGCCCGGTCACTGAACAGCCTGGCACCGACCACGATGTGCGGCCGCATCCGCACATTGGCCTGGCCACGGTGACATACCTGTTCGAAGGCGCCATGATGCACCGCGACAGCATCGGCTCCGCCCAGCGCATAGAGCCTGGCGCCATCAACTGGATGACGGCGGGGCGGGGCATTKTGCACTCCGAGCGCGCGCCCGACGACCTGCGTGGCACTGCGTATGTGAACCATGGCCTGCAGTTGTGGGCCGCTCTGCCAGCGGAGTTTGAAGAAACTGCGCCGGCGTTTTCACACACGCCGGCAGACAGCATCCCCGAGGTGTTCGTGGACGGCGCCATGGTGCGGGTTCTTGTCGGGGAGGCGTTTGGCAAAGCCTCACCCGTCAAGACATTCTCTAAAACCCTTTACCTGGATGTGGCGCTTGCAGCGGGCGCACCTTTCACGCTGCCGCCGCTTGCGGCGCAGATGGCACTGTATGCGGTGGACGGCGACCTGCTGCTGGACGGCGAAGCGCTGGCGATGAACACCCTCGCGACCCTTTCACCCGGCGCCGCAGTGCAGCTCAGTGCAAGCACCCCGACACGCCTGGTGGTCATCGGTGGTGACGCGCTGGATGCGCACCGCTTCATGTTGTGGAACTTTGTCTCCAGCCGCAAGGAACGCATCGTGYAGGCTGGGGAGGATTGGGCCGCCCAGGCCATGGGGCAGGTGCCTGGAGAGACCGAGTTCATTCCATTGCCCGAGCGGAAGTTCACTGCGAACTGAAATCCGGCCGGGGCCACTCGTCTATGGGTCCGGCCATTGAAGTCCGGAACGCCAAACAACTGTGTCCCGAACATGGTAAAGCGCACGCCTCAAGGCTGCAAGGAAGCGGGAATTCAATCCCGCAAGTGCGTTACAGAAAACGACCACTCGCACGTGAGGACTTTGAACTTCTGCAGGTTGCTTATTTCTTCGCGCCATGCGCTTTCAGCAACCTGGCAATATCTTCTTTCTTGTCCTTGATCGCGATACTTAAAGCGGTGTCTCCGTTCTTGTTCTTGGCATTTATATTCGCACCTCTTTCAATCAGGAGGGCGACCACCTTCCTTCTTCCTTTTGCCTGCCTGTTGAAGTCCTCGACGATGCCTTCGACTTTTTCATTGAGAGATTCTGCTTCTTCTGCGCTGAGGTACTCCACTTTCTCTATCAAAAGGTGAAGAGGTGTTGCACCATCGTTGTCGGTTGTGTTGATATTTACACCAGCCTGGCCGAGCAAAGTATCCACAACCCCTTCATGCCCCTGATATGCCGCTTGATGCAGCGGGGTTCGGCCCTTTTTATCTTGCATGCTGGCATTTGCGCCTTGCGATAAGACCGATTCAGTCAACTTTTTGTTGCCCCGAGACGCAGCCCAGTGCAGGACTGTTAATCCATAGCCGTCTTGTGAGTTGATATCAATGCCAGCTTTAATTAAATAATTGATGGACCCCAGCAGTTCCTCTGATGCCGCGTAAAGGAGTAGATTGGTTCCCGCTTTGTCTATGGCCCTGATATCGGCACCGTGTTTGCACAAAAGGGCAATCAATCCCTTGTTGCCAGCGGCAACAGCACTGAATAGTGGGGTTCTGCCGGTGTTGTTGATGGCATTTACGTCGGCGCCATTCGCCAGCAGTAACTTGACTACGGCCTGATAACGTGGAGATGCGCGCCAGGTTGCATGATGCAAAGGCGTGTTGCCATCCAGACTCCGTGCGTTGACATGTGCTCCGTTGGAAACCAATAGGTCTGCGATTTCCGAATGACCGTATCTTGCGGCTTTGTGCAGCGGAGTTTCTTCCACCTGGTCCTTTGCATTGACATTTGCTCCCTTGTCAATTAAATATCCAACCATTTCCTTGTGGCCTTGAGATACGGC
>NZ_JBFUBD010000442.1:0-2063 GCF_056405935.1 Polaromonas sp. P1_E3 | reverse complement strand
ATCGTGGCCTTGTAATTGGCCAACGCGGCAGGCTCAATGTTGATGTAATCGAGCTCCCAGGCCGTCTTGCCATGGGCGGATTTCGGGATGCCCGAGGTGCTCGGGGCCTCTCCGGGTACCTCGACGAAGCGGTAGTTCTCGTCCTGCTCCCAGAACCAGTCGGACGACAGCGCGGTGAGCGCGCGAAAGCGCTCCTCGCTTTCGCGCAGAACCTGCTCGGTTAGCTTGCGCTCGGTGATGTCCTGGATCTGCGCGATAAATTGCAGCGGCTTGCGGTCTGCATCGCGCACAAGTGAGCAGCTCATGTAGCCCCAGACGGTGCGGCCCGATTTGTGGATGTAGCGCTTTTCCACATGGAAGGATTCGATTTCGCCGGCCAATGCCCTTCGGCGCTGCTCCAGGTCCCACGCGATATCGTCGGGATGGGTCAGGTCATGGATGGTGCGCGAGAGCATTTCTGCCTCGGAATACCCCAGCATCTGGCAAAAAGCGGTGTTGACCTTGAGCCTGCGGGAGTCAATGCCGATCAGGGTCATCCCGATGGCTGCGTGCTCGAAGGCATTGCTGAACTGGTTGTCGCTGACCGAGAAGACATCGTTGTCCGTGCTGAGGGGGCCGCTCGTCCTGAAGCTGGTGCCTGTGGTGTCTTTCACCGCGCTGGCACTGTCCGTCAGCGCAATGCCCGAGTCATCAAATGAGTCCCCCTCGGCCGGCATGGCGCCGGCCTGCTCGCCCCCGAGCGTGAAATAAAAGGTGCTGCCCTCACCCACCGCTGAATTGGCCCAGATTTTTCCGCCGTGGCGGGTAATGATGCGCTTGACTGTGGCAAGGCCGATGCCGCTGCCGGCAAACTCTTCCGGCGAATGCAGGCGTTCGAAGGTACCGAAGAGCTTGCTGGCGTACGCCATGTCAAAACCGGCGCCGTTGTCCCGCACAAAGTACACCAGTTGGCCATCGGCGCCGGTTTCCTTCCCGACCAGGATTTCAGTGTGTGGTTTCCTGGAGGTGAACTTCCACGCGTTGGCAATCAGGTTCTCCAGCACCTGGCGCAGCAGCGCAACGTCGGCCCGGCCCCAGAGGTTGGGCTCGACAGTGATGCGCACCGGGCGCTGCGGATCGTTTTCCGTCCACTGCCTGATGATCTTGGCTGCCTCGCTGCTGATATCGACAGACTCCCAGTTCAGGCTGGTCCGCGACAGCTGGGCCAGGGACAACAGGCCGTCGGTCAGCTCGCCCATGCGCCGCACGCTGCTGCGTATGCGGCTCAGGAAATGGTGCGCGCGCTCCCCGGATTCGCGCGGCACTGCCTTTTCAAGTAGTGCGCAAAATCCGTCAATGGTGCTCAGCGGTGTCCGCAGGTCGTGCGCCACTGAATACGAAAAAGCCTCGATCTCCTTGGTGGCGGCTTCGAGCTGGGCGGTCCTGCGCAGCACGCGCTTTTCCAGGTTGACGTTGAGCTGGACGATCTCCTRCTCGGCCTGCCTGCGCTTGGTGATGTCGGTGATGGTGCTGACATAGCCCGACAGCGCACCCGTGCCATCCGCCAGCGGCTGCACGTTGATGAGCGCCCAGAATTCACTGCCGTCGGACCGGCGATGGCACACCACACGGCTCAGCTGAGGCTTGCCTGTGCGAACAGCGGCAACGCTGGGCCACTCTTCCCTGGGCATGGGCGTGCCGTCTTCGCGGAATCTCTGCCATTCCGGCTCGACGGAGGTCTGGCCTTGCAGCTGGGCCAGGGTCCTGCCGAGAATGCGTTCGGCGCTCGCATTGCAATCAACAATAAGCCCCTGGGCATCCCGCAAAATCACCCCTTCGACCAGTGCCTCCACCACCGCCCTGAAGCGCGCCTCGCCAACCCGCAGTGCTGTTTCAACCTCTTTGGCCGCCGTGATGTCCGTACCCACGCCGCGATAGCCTTCGAAGGATCCGTCTTCACCAAACACCGGTTCACCGCTGACGCTTCGGTAAAGGACATTTCCCTCCTGATTGGTAAACCGGTATTCGAAATTGCGGAAAGGCAAATGGGCCTGCAGAACGGCCTTGTGCTCGTCCCATGTGCC
>NZ_JBFUBD010000441.1:0-2069 GCF_056405935.1 Polaromonas sp. P1_E3 | reverse complement strand
CTTAATAAATACCGCGGGGTGCCTACCCAAGCAGGAAACCCGCCACAGTGGCCACCTGGTCCGCAGCCACCAGCGTGGGTGCATGGCCTACGCCATCAAACTCCACCACGCGGGCGCGCGGGCCGCGGGCCGTCATGGCCTGGGCCGTTCCGGTGCTCAACAGGTCCGACTGTGCGCCGCGTATCACCAGCGTTTCGGCCTTGATATTGTCGTAGAGCTGCCAGAGCATGATTTCGCCCTGCTGCGCGGATTGCTCGGTTTCCTGCTTGAAGGGCACAGCGATGGCGGGATCGTAATGCAGCCGCCATGGCGCATCAGCAGCGCTCGAGACGCGCCTGAGCATGGGACGCGACAGCGCAAGCCACTGCTCGGGCGTGTGGGGGCCAAAGCTCCGGGAAATCGCCCACATGGCATCGGCCGCTTCCTGCACCGACCCGAAGTGACCGGCCTGCCCCAGATAGGTGCCGATCCGCACGATCGCCTGCCACTGGATGGCCGGGCCAACGTCATTGAGCACCAGCCGGCGCACTGATACAGGCAAAGGCAGACCAGGCGTGCCGCATACCGCGACACCGATCAGCCCCCCCATGCTGGTGCCCACCCAGTCCAGTGAAACCATTGGCGCCTGTGCGTGCAACTGGGCCAAAAGCACCAGCATGTCGCCCGCATAAGTACGCAACTGGTAGCCCATGGGATCCTTGAGCCAATCGCTTTCGCCCCGGCCCACCACGTCAGGGCAGACAACACGCACGTTGGCTTGGTCGCTTAATGCGCGTGCCAGCACATCAAAATCGCGCCCCTGCCGAGACAGGCCGTGCACGCACACCACGACGTGCGTGCTGTCCGGGCGCCCCCACTGCCAGTACGCCATGCGGTGCCCGCCCGCGGCGTCGGGGCAATTTACGTAGTTCAGCGTAGGTTGGGTCATGGTGCGGCAGTTCAATTCAAAGGCTTGATAATTGCTTGAAAAATTGGACGGGTGCTGCATAGGCTGCGCGCTGTCCAGGATCCCAATTCAACCATCGTAAATCATCCGGAGAAACATCATGCTCAAAGGTAAAACAGCTCTCGTTACCGGCTCGACCAGCGGTATCGGCCTGGGCATCGCCAAGGCGCTGGCGGCGCAAGGCGCCAACATCGTCATCAACGGCTTTGGCGATGTGGACGGCCCCAAGGCCGAAATCGAGGCGCTGGGTGTGCGCGTGGCTTACCACGGTGCCGACATGAGCAAGGTCTCCGACATCGAGGACATGATGCGGTTTGCTGCCGCGCAATTCGGCCAGGTCGACATCCTTGTCAACAACGCCGGCATTCAGCACGTGGCCCGCATCGAAAACTTTCCCGTGGAGAAATGGGACGCTGTGATTGCCATCAACCTGAGCAGTGCTTTCCATGCCACCCGCCTGGCATTGCCTGCCATGCTGAGCGCCAACGGTGGCAAGGGCTGGGGCCGCATCATCAATGTAGCCTCGGTCCACGGCCTTGTGGGCTCTGCTGAAAAGTCAGCCTACGTTGCCGCCAAGCACGGCATTGTGGGTCTGACCAAGGTCACAGCTCTTGAGAACGCCACCACCGGCGTGACCTGCAACGCCATCTGCCCCGGCTGGGTACTGACGCCCCTGGTGCAAAAGCAGGTGGATGCCAAGGCGGCTGCGGGCAACATCAGCAACGAAGCCGCCAAGCAGCAACTGCTGGGCGAAAAAGAGCCTTCGCTGCAATTCACCACGCCCGAAGAGCTGGGTGCGCTCGCCGTGTTTTTCTGCTCGCCGGCCGGCAACAACGTGCGCGGTGTGGCCTGGAACATGGATGGCGGCTGGGCGGCGCAATAGAAAATCAAGCCGGTTGCAACAGACGGCCTACATAGTCGCCAATCGCCAGTGAGCTTGTCAGCCCCGGCGATTCAATACCGAAGAGATTGACCAGCCCCGCCACGCCGTGCTCACGCGGGCCCTGTATCAGAAAATCCCTGGCGGCCTCATGGGGCGCCTGGATCTTCGGGCGTATACCCGAATAACCGGGCATGAGTGCACCGTCGGGCAACGCGGGCCAGTATTTGCGCACCTCCGCAT
>NZ_JBFUBD010000440.1:0-2086 GCF_056405935.1 Polaromonas sp. P1_E3 | reverse complement strand
GGTACATGCTGGCGATCAGTCCCCAGACGAAGTCTTTTTGCTCAACGAACAGCAGCGGCCCGGGTTGCAAGCCCCAGATCAGCAGGCCGCCCAGCAGCACGGCTGCGGTGGGTGAACCCGGGATGCCCAGCGCCAGCATCGGCAGCAGGGCACTGGTACCGGCCGCGTGCGCTGCGGTCTCGGGCGCAATCACACCTTCGATTTCGCCGCTGCCAAACTTGGAGCCGTTTTTCGACATCTTTTTGGCCAGGCCGTAGCTCATGAACGAGGCAGGCGTCGCGCCCCCAGGGGTGATGCCCATCCAGATGCCGATCAGCGAGCTGCGAATCGAGGTCATCCAGTACTTCGGCAGCTGTTTCCATGTTTCCAGCACAACTTTGGGGTCGATCTTGGCGCTCTTGCCCGAAAAAGCCAGCCCTTCTTCCATGGACAGCAGGATTTCTCCAATGCCGAACAGGCCGATCACTGCGATCAGGAAATCGAAGCCGCGCATGAGGTCCGGTATGCCAAAGGTCAGGCGCAACTGGCCGGTTACCGTGTCCATGCCGACGGATGCCAGCGCAAAACCAATCGTCATTGACGCAAGGATCTTGAAGGGGGAACCTTTGCCCATTCCCACGAAGCTGCAGAAGGTCAAGAGATAGACCGCGAAAAATTCGGGAGGACCGAACTTGAGCGCGAACTTGGCCACCAGGGGCGCCAGGAAGGTGATCATCACGACGGCAACGAACGCGCCAACAAAGGACGAGGTGAAAGCGGCCGTCAGTGCGGCGCCTGCCTTGCCTTGCTGGGCCATTGGGTAGCCGTCAAAGGTGGTTGCAACCGACCAGGGCTCCCCTGGTATGTTGAACAGAATGGATGTGATCGCACCGCCAAAAAGCGCACCCCAGTAGATGCAGGAGAGCATGATGATGGCTGACGTCGGCGACATCGTGAACGTAAGAGGCAGCAAAATAGCCACGCCGTTGGCTCCACCCAGGCCGGGCAGCACGCCGATCAGCACGCCCAGGATGATGCCTACGAACATCAGGACGATGTTCATCGGCGTCAGGATGACGCTGAATCCGTGAAAAAGCGAGTTTAGTTCTTCCATTTCGATATCCGGTAAAAGTTCAGTGGGCTCGGTGCGGGTATAGAGGACTCAGTAACCGAGGAAGCTCAGCGGGGCGAACTGGCCTTTGAACAAGGGAACCTTGAACCAGACCTCGAACATGAAGAAAAACAGCGCGATCACAATGAACGAAGTAATGACGCTTTTGAGGGGAGAGAATTTCCCCAGGATGATCATGAAGAGCGCGATGTAGACAGCCGATGCGACATAGAGGCCCAGAAACTGGACTGCCAGCACATAAACGAGGGCAGGCAGCAAAACGGCCATGACGCGCTTGAGTTGCTCGCCGTCGACGAATACATCGGTATTCCTGTTCTTGCCGAACAAGGCTTGATAGAGGGTGCCGAGACCTGAAATGCACAGGATGATGCCGATATAAAACGGAAAATAGCCTGAGCCGGGTCCGTCGCTGGTCCAGCCGGATCCCAGTGCCCAGCTGCCTTGTATGACTACACCGCCCAGGATGACGATGCAGGTAGCGACGATGGCTTCAACGACATAGGTCGCGACGCCCGAGCGGATTTCCGCGCCGGATTCTTGGTTTGGCTCCATGAGCAACTCCGTTGGATTGAGTGCCCTGCACCAGGGCGAACTTGATTGATTGTCGGGCTGGCGCCTGGCCAGCCCGCAGGGGAAAACCCGGCAGGGTCTTCTTTATTTGGCGATGAAGCCGGCTTCTTTCATCAACTCGCGATGACGCTGTTCTGCGGCGCCGAGCCACTTGCCGAATTCGTCGCCGGACATGGAGGTCTGGTTGAAAGCACCTTTTTCCATATAGTCCTTCCACTCAGGGGTCTCGCGGACTTTCTTGAGCAGGTTGACATAGAACTCGAGCTGGTCCTTGGATACGCCGGGCGCCATGAATATGCCGCGCAGCATGGTGTAGTCGGTGGGCACGCCTGCTTCCTTGCAGGTTGGAATATCAGCCCACGACTGGGTATCGGTGACCTTGGCCTTGTAGGTCATTCGTTTCTC
>NZ_JBFUBD010000439.1:0-2090 GCF_056405935.1 Polaromonas sp. P1_E3 | reverse complement strand
GTCCAGCAAAGCGCGGCGCGGCTGGGCTTTGTGGCCGGCTCCATTCCTGGCYGCATGGTGTTGCCTGCGAGCCAGCCGGGGCAGGCGCCGATTCTGGGCCTGGCCTTTGATACGCAGGCCGCCATGGCAGAAGATCCGGAGCAGACGGCGCTGCGTGAACTGACGCTGTCGCTCGACGTTCCGCAGGTTTCCCGCTCCGAGCAGCCTTTTGCGCGCATGTGCGAGGCCGCGCTGTCCCTGGCCGCCAACATGGACGGCGTGATCATCGACGACAACGGCACCCTGATCCGGCCCGAGGCGATGGAGGTTATTCACGCCGACCTGGAGCAGCTCTATGACACGCTGGACAGTCGCGACCTATCAGCCGGCTCGGTGCTGGGGCGCCGGCTTTTTTCCTGATCTCCCTGGGCTTTCGCCCCTGTTTCTGTTCTGATTTCTTTCATGGCCACCAAAGACCTGTTTGCGCAGCCTGACCCTTCGTCGGAACCGGCTTCCGCCGCGGCGCGCGTCGCCGCGTTGCGCGCGGAGCTGCATCTGCACGCGCACCGCTACTACGTGCTCGATGAGCCGGCGATTCCCGATGCCGAGTACGACAGGCTGTTCAAAGAGCTGCAAGCGCTGGAGGCGGCTCATCCGGAACTGCTGACACCTGATTCACCGACCCAGCGCGTGGGCGGCAAGCCGCTGGACCAGTTCGCCAGCGTGCGCCACAAGGTGCCGATGCTCAGCATTCGCACTGAAACCGACACCGAAGCCACCGGGGCGCAGAACTTCGACACCCGCGTGCGCAAGGAATTGGGCCTCACCGAGTCCGACCCGCCGGTCGAATATGTGGCGGAACTCAAGTTCGACGGCCTGGCCAYGAGCCTGCGTTATGAAAACGGCATCCTGGTGCAGGCTGCCACGCGCGGTGATGGTGAAGTCGGCGAGGACGTGACGCAAAACATCCGCACCATCAACCAGATTCCGCTTCGCTTGCCAGCAGATGCGCCGCCGGTCATGGAAGTGCGTGGCGAGGTGTACATGCGCAGGGCGGATTTCGAAGCACTGAATGAGCAACAGCGCGAAAAGATTGCACAGGGCATGAAAGGCGAAAAAACCTTTGTCAACCCGCGCAATGCGGCTGCAGGCGGCGTGCGCCAGCTGGACCCGGCACTGGCAGCGCGGCGGCGCCTGAGCTTTTTTGCTTACGGCTTGGGAGACATCACGCCGGCGGAAGAGGGCGGCCCGGCGTTCGAAACGCATTTCCAGCTTCTGCTGACACTCAGGTCATGGGGTTTTCCGGTCGCAGCACAGACGCAGCTTGCGCAAGGTGCTCCTGAATTGATAGCATTTCACCAGGCTATCGGCAAGCAGCGCGACAGCCTGCCTTACGACATTGACGGTGTGGTTTACAAGGTCAACAGCCTGGCGTTGCAGAAAAAAATGGGCTTTGTCACGCGCGAGCCGCGCTGGGCCGTGGCGCACAAATACCCGGCACAGGAACAGCTCACCACCGTGCAGGCCATTGAAGTGCAGGTGGGCCGTACCGGCAAGCTGACGCCGGTGGCCAAGCTGGCGCCGGTGTTTGTGGGCGGCGTGACCGTGACCAATGCCACGCTGCACAACGAAGACGAAGCGCGCCGCAAGGACGTACGCGTGGGAGACACCGTCATCGTGCGCCGCGCGGGAGACGTGATCCCCGAAGTCGTCAGCGTGCTGCTCGAAAAGCGCGTGCAGGACGCGCCGCAATTCACGATGCCGCGCAAATGTCCCGTCTGCGGCTCTGACGCCCTGCGCGAAGAAGGCGAAGCGGACTACCGGTGCACCGGCGGCCTTTTTTGCGGCGCTCAGCGCAAGGAAGCCATCCTGCATTACGCGCACCGGCGTGCCGTCGAAGTCGAAGGCCTGGGTGACAAGCTGGTTGAGCAACTGGTGGACGCCAACGTGATCCGTACCTTGCCTGACCTCTACAAGCTGGGCCTCACAGCGCTCGCCAGCCTGGACCGCATGGCGGAAAAGTCTGCCAACAATTTGCTGGAAGCGCTTGAAAAATCCAAGCAGACAACGCTGCCGCGTTTTCTGTTCGGCCTTGGCATACGCCATGTCGG
>NZ_JBFUBD010000438.1:0-2091 GCF_056405935.1 Polaromonas sp. P1_E3 | reverse complement strand
GCGACGGTGCCGTCCGGTACGGTGGGTGAAGCAGAAGCTGCCGTCCTGGCCGCCCGGGCCGCGTTTGACGGCTGGTCGGCCTTGCCCGTCGAGACGCGTGCCGCCTACCTGGATAAGGTTGCCGCCGGCATCAAGGCGCGCACTGAAGACCTGGCGGTGGCCATTGCCCGAGAGGTCGGCATGCCCCTGAAAATGGCCCGAGCCGTCCAGGTAGGGGGGCCTGCCTGGCACTGGGGAAACTTTGCCAAGGTCGCCCGCCAGTTCGAATGGGAAAAACAGGTCGGCAATTCGCTGGTGGTGCGCGAGCCAATCGGTGTCGTGGGTTGCATCACGCCCTGGAATTTCCCGCTCAGCCAGATCACGCTCAAGATCGCCCCTGCCATGGCGGCAGGCTGCACCGTGGTGCTAAAGCCCAGCGAAATCGCACCGGTCAATGCCATGATCCTGGCGGAAATCATTCATGAGGCAGGCATACCGCCCGGTGTGTTCAACCTGGTCAATGGCGTCGGTCCTGTGGTGGGCGAGGTGCTGGCAACGCATCCCGAAGTGGACATGCTGAGCTTTACCGGCTCCACCCGGGCGGGCAAGCGCGTGAGCGAACTCGCCAGCCAGTCGGTCAAGCGGGTGGCGCTTGAGCTCGGCGGCAAGTCGGCCAGCGTCATTCTGGACGATGCCAATTTCGAGGCAGCCGTTAAAGGCACTGTGTCGGCCTGCATGCTCAACAGCGGACAGACCTGTTCCGCCCACACCCGCATGYTGGTGCCGGCAGGGCGTTACGACGAAGCCAAGGCGCTCGCACAGGCCGCAATCGCGAGGTTCAATATCGGCCCAAGCCTTGAGGAAACCAGCAAACTAGGGCCGCTGGTCAGTGCTGCCCAGCGCGACCGCGTCCTGGGTTTCATCCGGACCGGCGTTGAAGAAGGTGCAGATGTGATTGCCGGCGGTGCCGAGGCGCCTGATTTCGCAAAAGGCTATTTTGTCCAGCCCACCATCCTGGGCATCAAGGCAACGGACACGCTGGCGCAGGAAGAAATTTTCGGTCCGGTCCTGGTCGTTATTTCCTACAAGGACGAGGACGAGGCGGTGGCGATTGCCAACAGCACMATTTACGGGCTTGGCGGCGCGGTTTGGGGTGGTACCGACGAACGTGCCATGAAAGTGGCACGCCGCCTGCGCACTGGCCAGGTGGATATCAATGGCGGGCCTTTCAACGGTCAGGCGCCGTTTGGTGGCTACAAACAGTCGGGTAACGGCCGCGAGAACGGCGTTTACGGTTTTGAAGAATTTCTGGAGTTCAAGGCCATCCAGCTAAAAGCCGCAGTGGGTTGAGCCGCTTGGTCCAGCACTGGCGATTCGCGAAAAAATAAACATTTAGTTACGATTGCGGGTCTCGGCGCGCAATTTGTTCTTGTCGTAATCATGCTTATGTTTTAATTACGCAAGATAGCTACAAGCAGTTACATAAACCGTATGGCAGAAGTCACCGTCGTTTTTGCCGATCTCACCGGAAGCACCGGGGTTTTTGAATCGCTGGGCAATGCCAAGGCAACCCAGGCCATTACACGTTTGACGCAGTGGATAGGCAAGGTCAGCGTGGCCTATCGCGGCCATGTTGTGAAATACCTGGGCGATGGTGTATTGGTGGTGTTTCCGGACAATGCGGACGCTGTTGATGCCGTAACCGAGCTGCAGCGGGTTCACCGCGACCGGATTCGCAACTGGCCCGAGCACCTCAAGATGCGGTTGCAACTGGGTGTTGCGCGCGGTGAAATTGTCGAGCAGGACGGTGACTGCTTTGGCGATGCCGTCAATGTGGCTTCCCGCCTGAGTGACTTGTCGGGACCGGACCAGATTCTCGCGACCGAAGCCGTTATTGAGAAGCTCCCCGCCGACACGCTCGTACGCTCCCGAAATCTTGGCCCTATGGACATTCGTGGCCGCACCGAAGCCTGCCTGGTCCATCGCATCGAATGGCAGGCGGAGGTCATGACCGAATCCTTTACCGTGCCTGCCACCTTGTCGGGGAATTCGGTGCCGCAGCCTTTGACCCTGGCGTCGATTGAGCTGTGCTGGCTGGATATCAATACCGAG
>NZ_JBFUBD010000437.1:0-2101 GCF_056405935.1 Polaromonas sp. P1_E3 | reverse complement strand
GCGCCTGGCGGCTTGCCTGGAACAGCCCGACACGGTGGCACGCCTGGGTGGGGACGAGTTTGTGGTCATGCTCGAAGACCTGGGCCAGGACCCGCACCAGGCGGCCGCGAAAGCCGAAGCTGTCGGTGCACGAATCCTTGCTGCGCTGAGCGAGCCCTACAGCCTGGCCGGCTACCAGCACTACAGCACCTGCAGTATCGGCATCACCTCGTTCAACCAGACCCTGGACAACATCGGCGACCTGCTCAAGCAGGCTGACCTGGCCATGTACCAGGCCAAGATGTCGGGGCGCAATACCATCTGTTTTTTCAACCCGGCGATGCAGGCCGCCGTCACCGCCAGCGCCGCGCTGCAATCGGACTTGCGCCAGGGCCTGCGCGAAAAGCAGTTTCTCCTGTACTACCAGCCGCAGGTGGGGCGCGACGGACGCATGACGGGCGTCGAGGCGCTGCTGCGCTGGCAGCACGGCGGGCGCGGCCTGGTGCAGCCGTCCGAGTTCATTCCTGCGGCGGAAGAGGCCGGGCTGATACTTCCGCTGGGCCAATGGGCGCTTGAGACGGCTTGCCGCCAGCTTGCGGCGTGGGCCCACCGCCCCGAGACCGCAGCCTTTAGCGTCGCCGTCAACGTGAGTGTGCGGCAGTTCCGTCATCCGGAGTTCGTGGACCTTGTCATGGCCGCACTCAAGGAAACGAAAGTCAGCCCGCACAAGCTCAAACTGGAGCTGACCGAAAGCCTGCTGGCTGAAAACATGGAGGTCACCATCACCAAAATGGCCCGGCTCAAAAAGATGGGCGTAACCCTTTCCATTGACGATTTCGGCATGGGCTATTCCTCACTCTCATGCCTGAAGCGCCTGCCGCTGGACCAGCTGAAAATTGACAAGTCTTTTGTGGAAGACATCCTGCGTGACCCCAACGATGCGGCCATCGCACGCACCATCATCGGCCTGGCGCAAAGCCTGGGCCTGGGCGTGGTGGCGGAAGGGGTTGAGACCGAAGCCCAGCGCGACTTCCTGTCGCGCCATGGATGCGACTGCTACCAGGGCTACCTGTTCTGCAAACCCCTGCCCATCGACGAGCTCGAAGCTTTCATCAAGACACTGCACATTTGATGGTGGTGAACGTGGSGGCGGGCAAGGGCGCCGCCTTATGGTGCTCCAGCCGGAAGATCACTTCCTTGACGATGCCGTACATTACCGCGCGGTCACGGCCTGGGTGGTCCGCGAAGCGCACTGTCGTGGAACCCAGGGTAGCGCCTTCGCCGCCATAACTCACCGTGATGCCGTAGGCCGTCATCAGAGGCCCGCAAGCACGCCAGTCGCGCGTCCACTGCGGCAGGGCATGGTTGCCGTCCCAGAGGGTGCCCGCGCTTTCGTAGCATTCCTCGATGTGCRTATGGCCCAACAGCTGAGCCAGATGCCGCTCCCTGGCAATACAGCTGCGGAAATACTCCTGGTCGTTCATGTGCATGAAACACCCCTGAAAGCTGTTCACAGGCCAGGCACGGCCCGCGTAACCATGGTAATTCCTAACTGGAGAAGAGGCCAGCAGGCGTTGCGCCACACCTGAGACAATTGGTGCATGTTCGTACCCCTTCAAAATGACACCTTTTTGCGCGCCTGCCTGCGCCAGGCCACTGATCACACCCCCGTCTGGTTGATGCGCCAGGCCGGCCGCTACCTGCCCGAATACCGTGCTACGCGGGCCCAGGCCGGCAGCTTCATGGGCCTGGCCACCAATACCGACTACGCCACTGAAGTGACGCTGCAGCCGCTGGAGCGTTACCCGCTGKATGCCGCCATCCTGTTCAGCGACATCCTGACGGTGCCCGACGCCATGGGCCTGGGCCTGTCTTTCGCGCTCGGCGAAGGCCCGCGCTTTGCCACACCGGTCCGCGACGAGGCCGCCGTGGCCAGGCTGGAAGTGCCGGACATGAACAAGCTGCGCTATGTGTTCAACGCCGTCACGTCGATCCGCAAGGCGCTGAATGGCCGCGTGCCGCTGATCGGCTTTTCGGGCAGCCCCTGGACGCTGGCCTGCTACATGGTCGAAGGCGCAGGTTCTGACGATTACCGCCTGGTCAAGACCATGCTCTACCAGCG
>NZ_JBFUBD010000436.1:0-2101 GCF_056405935.1 Polaromonas sp. P1_E3 | reverse complement strand
GAGCATGGGAAGCAGGCCATAAGCCACGGACCAATCAGCCGCAACAGGAAATCGCTCAACGCTAAACGCGATGCCGCGCAACAAGGCATGGTGTCCTGCCAGCAGGAAAAAAAGCAGGACAGCGAAGGTATTGAATGCGGAAGTCAGGATCGGCACCTGACGCCGCGTAACAGGGTCGAAAACCTGTGCGATGCCAAACCCGATCTGGACGTCCAGGAGCCGCCCGGCGATATCAAACGCAGAAAACGCCAGCAGCACCCCAAGCCCCAGCGTCGCACCCAGCGCGAGCTCTGCCATCGCAGAGGTAAATACCGCCGAGTGACCAACGACCGGGGCTGCAGCACCCGGTGCAAGTCCCAGCGCAAGGATGAATGACAACGATAGCAGCATTAAAACCCGCACCGTCACCGGGATTGGCATCGCGTAGAGGACCGGTGTCAACACGAAGACGCCCGCAATTCGTATCGAAAGCAGAATTACCGCCTGCAAGGGCGGCAGCGCCCATTTCTGGGAAGCCCAGGACCATCCAGCTCCAAGTTCGGCAATCACGCGGGAACCTAGAACATGGCAGGAATACCTGCCCATAGCTGAGTAAAGTAAGCGCTGAGCTTGCGCAGCATCCAGGGGCCAAAAACGATAAGCGCAATGCCAGCCGTCATCAGCTTGGGGACAAACGTCAGGGACATTTCCTGTACCTGCGTAACTACCTGAACAATGCTGATTAGCAAACCTGTGAGCATGGTCAAACCAAGAACGGGCAGACACACAAGGAATCCCATCCAGAATAGGTCCGACATCATTTTTAAAGCCAGGTCAGCATGCATTCTGTTATGTGCTCCCGCACCCATGGTTTGTTGTAGTTACACATGCAAACGAAAGAAGGTCCGCCGTCATCCTGGCGCATTCCGGTGGTGACCGGTGGTGGCTGACTTTCTGCTCCCTGTGCCGCTTACAGCATAAGCGGGAATCGAAGATCACTGCGGTTGCAGCTGTCACCTGGAGCTCCTGTCGCAGCTACAGAATCGCTGCAAAGGCACAGGTGCGATCGCATAGGTGCGTGGCGCAAGTCTTTCGCGGTAAGCTTTTTTGTTTGGCATTTCCCAAGGTGCCCATGGCGGGACCTTCTCCCTGTTATTTGTTCCGAACTGTATCGCAAACTTCAGAATTTGCGACGGCAGTTACGTTATTTTCAATACCGATTTGGGTACTAATTACTTAGCTATTTCCAAACCACTGGAAATAGATATTGCTTTCCGAATTGGTTGCTTGCTACTCCTTAGCTGGCTAAGAATTTTTTCCCCTCCCAGTCACATCTTTCTCCTTTTTTTGATGGGGCAAATCCCCCATGGGGCAACTAAATGAGATTTGGCAGTTGGCAATTAACGATCTGAAAGGCTGTTGCGTTCCTGTACAGGAATTTTTTGACCCTGCCGCCTGTAACGCCATTTATTAACGTGCATTCTTGAGTTGCGTCGGAATTGTTCCTTCCGTTCAGGAGTCCGTCATGTGCACCTTGCGTCAGTGGCTCTGCATCGTCCTTTCAAGCTTATTGCTGTCCGGCGCGCCGTGGCTTGCCACTGCGCATGCAGCCACCGTGCAACCCCCGGCGGCACAAGCCATGTTGGACGCGCTGACCCGGGCTACGACGGCAGTGGTTGGCGTCAAAGTCACAGCAATGGAAGATGCACGCTCGGCCGAAACGCTGGGCTTGCGCCGAGCCGGCTCGGGTGTGCAAATCAGCCCGGACGGGCTCATCCTCACCATCGGCTACCTGATGCTGGAAGCCGAACACATCGAGATCGTGACGCAGGACAACCGCACTTTGCCGGCCCGCGCGGTCGCCTACGACCTGGCCACCGGCTTCGGGCTGTTGCGCCCCTTGCTGCCGCTGCGCGGCGTGGGCGTGGCGGCGCTGGGCAAAGGCACAGACCTGCAACCCGGCGAGCCGCTGATGGCCGTCACGGGTCCGCAGGCCGATGAGGACGGTGACGTGAGCATGACACGGCTGGTCAGCCGCCGCGCATTTTCCGGAAGCTGGGAATACCACATCGAATCGGCGCTGTTCACCAGTACGCCTGTGCTGGCGAGCGGCGGCAACCAC
>NZ_JBFUBD010000435.1:0-2115 GCF_056405935.1 Polaromonas sp. P1_E3 | reverse complement strand
GGAGGGTACGGCTGGGGTTGGGGTGGTGGGGTAGGACAAAGGATGAGGAGGAAAGCGGAGAAGTTGCAATGCAACGAGGTTATTTGGTGAATATTCACATGTCAAATTCATGAGTTCTGGGCACCTGGCCTGCAGAACAACCTAGCTAGAACAGGCCTTCGGGTTCATGATGCATGTCACAAAGTGTTAACCACGTGTGATCAAAATGGGAGGGCAGTATGGGGACCGAGACATTGGCGCTTAAATCGCCATCAAAGAAATTTGTTGCCGGTCGATATATGACGTCGGGGAATCCGCGGCGTGGCGGAATAGCTTCGGTGTACCGCGCTCTTGACACAAATACGGAATGCTATGTTGCGTTAAAGGTGTTTAGGCAAACATCAGGTACGGATGACGTTGTAGAGGAATCGTTTCGAAGGGAAACACAAGCTCTCTCCGATCTAAAACACAAAAATATTGTCCGAATCCTTGATTCCGGGTTTGACGCAGACACCGGCGAACACTACATCGCCATGGAATGGGTGGACCGAGACCTTGCAACCCTATGCGAGGGCAAGCCGTTTAAAACGTGGGCTCATTTCTTCGAATCCACGGGTCGACAGATTCTTGAAGCTCTAGCATTCGCCCATACACATGCGACTATTCATCGGGACATAAAACCGAGCAACATATTGGTAAGTGCAGAAGGAGTAGTGAAGGTCTGCGATTTTGGCATCTCCAAAATTCGGAACTTTTTAGAACCCGGGGTGACGCTAGCTCACTATGCATCCATTCCTTATGCACCTCCGGAGCCTGACACCGGAGCATATAGCTATAGCAGAGATGTTTTTGGCTTCGCGGCGTTAGCTGTAGCTGCACTGGCTCCCGCGCCTCCGGAAGATCACAAGGAAATGCACTTCTATCTGGAAAGTCTGATTCTCGATGAGCCCATCCGGCGGTTGCTGCAGCGTTGCCTTTGTCTTGATGAGCCTGCAGAAAGACCTCAAAACGCCGCCAAACTGATCAGTGAGTTTGATCGTCTCACGCCTAGACCTACAACGGGATTGCAGGGTGGCCTATTGGCTAGCCTTACAACAACAGTACGGAGCATTATTGAATATGACTTGGGATTAAGTGCAGAAGCCGCTATTCAAAATTTCGTAGAAAAAGACCTACACGATTCGGTTTGTGAACATGAGGTCAAAGAACAAAAGCCCCAACCCGACGGCGCCCCTTCGTTAGGAAAGGCCATTCGCATATACGGTAGTCGCTACGGGTACATCGCCGTTCTAACGCCTGATGGACAACGCTTGCTCTTAATAACGGCCTTAGAACTAACACCTTCGGATCTTGAACGTAGAAGAGATCAGAGTTGTCCGCACGGATATCGCTTCGCGTTCTCCGGAGTCTCGAGCGCCGATTCTTTTAAGAACATTGCGGAACTAAATGAGCTTCTACTTCAATTCGCAGCTAACAAAAAAATAGATCTACTAAAGCAGCGGGAGTTAGCGATATATAGAACTTGGCTCGATCTCCTTAGTGCGAAAACTGAGCTTGAGAGAAATCGCAAACATAGACTTCGTTACGAAAAAATTGACTTCTCTGGGGCCTCTGTACGTTTCAAGCTTGTAGCAGGTCAACAAGTGTCAAGTTTGGACGAACAGGACGTAAGGATAGAACTGGAGAACGGTGATGTATTTCTCGGAACAGTTATCTCTGTAATAGACGATACAGCTCTGGTTCAGCCTAATCAGCGTAATCGCCTAGAAGCCGCTCGGCTACCAGAGTCAGGGGTCGTGCAAGTAGACACGATGAAAGCAGATGCGGCTCTTGATAAACAAAAATCGGCGCTAGATGCCGTCAGATATGGAAGATCAGTCGACACCTTGCTGGGCGAGCACATTGTCAATCCGTCTTCCATAGACGTTCCACCGCCAATAGACGTCGCATTTTTGCAGAACAAAATTGACCAAGACAAAAAGGAGGCCGTTCGTGCTGCAGTGGCAAGACCGGCCCTTATGGTGGTTCAAGGGCCGCCTGGCACCGGGAAAACAACGTTCATCACTGAGCTTGTCCTGCAAACTCTTCAAGAGAATCCCAGTGCTCGAATCCTTCTGACTTCGCAAACACATGTCG
>NZ_JBFUBD010000434.1:0-2115 GCF_056405935.1 Polaromonas sp. P1_E3 | reverse complement strand
CCGTCAGATCATCCACCCCGGCTGGTTGCGCGCCATGCACTGGCTCAACGCGCTGGCCGTGGTCGTGCTGATGATGAGCGGCTGGCGCATCTACAACGCCACGGCCTTCCTGGGCTTCAGCATTCCCAAAGACCTCACGCTGGGCGGCTGGCTGGGCGGCGCGCTGCAGTGGCACTTTGCGGCCATGTGGCTGCTGTTCTTTAACGGCCTGCTCTACCTGGCGTTCAACATCGTCACGCGCAGGCTCTTCAACAAATTCTTTCCACTTTCACCCAGGGCACTGGTCGCCGACTTGCTGGCGGCCCTCAAAGGCAAGCTGGCCCATGCGGATCCCAGCCACTACAACACCGTGCAGCGCCTGGCCTATCTCTTCGTCATGGTGGACAGCGTGCTGCTCGTCGTTTCCGGCCTGGTGCTCTGGAAGTCTGTGCAATTTCCCTTCCTGCGCGAATTGATGGGCGGCTATGAAGGTGCACGGCTGGTTCACTTTTTCGCGATGGCCGCGCTGGCCGCATTCGTCGCGGTTCACCTCGTGATGGTGGCACTGGTGCCGCGCACCCTTGTCTACATGGTTCGCGGTCGCTGAACCCGCCGAACTGCCCAACCGCCGCAAGGATTACCCATGATCATCAAACCCCCTCCCCGCATGGACATCGACAGCGCAGCCGTGCTGGACGAAGCCGTTGCGCGCATTGCCCACACCCGCAAGCTCAGCACGGCACGCCGCAATTTTTTACGCACCTCGCTCACCCTGGGCGGCCTTTCCATGCTGACAGGCTGCGTGCTGGACGACAGCGAAAGCGTCAACACCGCACTCAGCAAGATTTCGCGCATCAACGACGAGGTGYAGGGCCTCCTGTTTGATCCCAACCGCCTGGCGCCCACCTACCCCGAGTCCATGATCACCCGGCCCTTTCCCTTTAACGCCTATTACGGCGAGGACGAAATCCGGCAGGTCGAAGAAAGCAGCTACCGGCTGGAAGTCACCGGCATGGTGGCCGACAGGCGCAAGTGGGCGCTGCCCGAGCTGCGCGCCATGGCGCAGGTGGACCAGGTCACCCGCCACATCTGCGTGGAAGGCTGGAGTGCGATCGGCAAATGGGGCGGCGTGCATTTCGGCACGTTCCTGCGACACGTGGGGGCCGACCTGAGCGCGAAGTACATCGGTTTCAAATGCGCCGACGACTACTTCACCAGCATCGACATGCCCACCGCGCTGCACCCGCAAACATTGCTGGCGCTGACCTACGACGGCCAACCGCTGCCGCCTAAATACGGCTTCCCGATGAAGCTGCGTATGCCCACCAAGCTGGGCTACAAGAACCCCAAACACATCCAGGCGATTTTTGTGACCAACACCTACCCTGGGAGCTACTGGGAAGACCAGGGCTACAACTGGTTCGGAGGTAGCTGAGCGCCGCTCGGAGACCCTGCAACGCGGGCACTCATTGATTAACGATTGCCTTTTTTCACTCAACCCATCCATTTATCACCACTCAAGGACAACACCATGAACAAATTGACCGCTTCCCTCCTGTCTGCCTGCATGCTCTTCGCCGGTGGCAGCGCCATGGCGCAAGACGCGATGAAAAAGGACGCCATGGGTAAAGACGCCATGGCCAAGGACGGCATGAAAAAAGATGCGATGGCCAAGGACCCGATGGCGAAAGATGCCATGGGAAAGGACGCGATGGGCAAGGATGCCATGGCAAAAGATGGCATGAAGAAGGACGACAAAATGGCCAAGAAGGACAAGATGAAAAAGGACCACATGGCCAAAGACACCATGGGTAAGGATGCCATGGGGAAAGACGCTATGGGTAAGGACGCCATGGGTAAGGATGCAATGAAAAAGTAAAGACTGGTCGGGCCGGACAAGGCCCGCCGTCTTTCTCTATCTGGGGTTTGGATTCGATCCGGCCCCTTGAACCGTTTGTGCAAACCCGCTGCGGGCAACTTCTGATGGGGTCCCGCAGTCTTGACGAGTAAAACCTCGTTTTACCCAATACCGACGAGCGCGACCAGCTATCAAATAAGTAGCAGCGGGTGACGGTACTGATGTTTGCAGCCACTGCATCCAGACGATGCCCAGCCTCAGGCTTGTGCCGCTACCGC
>NZ_JBFUBD010000433.1:0-2121 GCF_056405935.1 Polaromonas sp. P1_E3 | reverse complement strand
ATTTGAAGGATCGAGGCATTGCCATGGTGCAACGGGTGCGGGAAATTCAATTCTGCGGGAATGCATGACCGAATGAATCATCGCGGCCATCTTCGGACTTAGTCTCAGGTCATCATCTGGCTGTATTGGGGTAGCCGGCTCATCGCCATGCAGGTTTTTCAGGTACCGGCAGCGGAGTTCTCCATGGCTGTCCAGCAGGATAACCATGGCCATGGATCCCAGACCGGGCACCGCGATGTCCACCAATGCCCTCGCGGTGTCATCCATATTGAGGGACTCTGTCAGGCGCCGGCTGGCCTCTGACAAGTAGTCAGCTCGCCGGATGGCGTCTTCGGCCGCCGCGCGGGCCGCCTCGGACCGCGCCAGGGCCTCGCGTTCATTGGCTTGCTCCTGCAGCTGCCGGTTCATGCAGTACAAGTCAACAAAAACCTTGACTTTTGAACGCAATATTTCCGGCACGACGGGGGACGTAATGTAATCAACGGCACCCAGCGCATAACCTTTGCTGGCCTGGATTTCGTCCGCATAAGCGGTAATAAAAAGAATGGGCGTCTGGGAGGTCCGTTTGTACTGGCGGATCAGGCTGGCGGTTTCGAGCCCGTCGATATCCGGCATGTTGACGTCCAGCAGGATGACCGCGAACTCCATCTGGAGAATCAACCGCAGGGCTTCCCTGCCGGATCTGGCGCTGACAAGGTTTTGCCCAAGTTCCTCCAGGATGYTTTTCATGACGACGTGCTTTTCGGGCAGGTCGTCCACAATCAGGATATTGGCCTGGTGCGCCTTCGCAGCAGTGGCCGGCTCATGCGGCATGAGAACGGCGCTCATCGAGGCAACCATGCTCGTAGCACCGACAGCAGATTTTCGGTATTTACCGGCTTGGAGAGATAGTCCCAAGCTCCCGCTTCAATGCATTTCTCACGGTCCCCTTTCATCGCCTTGGCTGTCACGGCAATGATGGGGAGACTTTTCCCGGCCGGCAATTTCCGGATTTCCTGCATGGTGACCAGTCCGTCCATCACCGGCATCATGATGTCCATCAGCACAACGCTTAATCGCGGATCAGACGCCACCTTGGCGATCGCGTCATGCCCGTTGTCAGCCCAGACGATGTCCATGCCCTCTTCTTCCAGGACGGTTGCGAGGGCAAAGATATTGCGCATGTCGTCATCGACAATCAGCACCTTTTTCCCTGCCAGGGACCTGTTGCTGTCGTGAAGGTTTTTTAAGGTTCCCCGCTGACGATCACTCATCCGGGTCTCATTCACGTGCAGGGCATGCATGGCCAGATCGACCAACCGGGGAATGGATCTGGCCTCCCGAAAGCTATATTCATCATGCGCTGCCCGGGCCGTCTGGCCTTGCGCATCAACAGACCCATCGCGCCAGACGACCACAGGAAGTGGCCCGAGGACCGGATGATGGGAGAAGGCTTGCTGCAAGTGATCAAATCCGTCGGCCAGCGAGGCATCATCCGTGATGATGCAGTCGGAACGGACGAGTTCCTCAGCCTTGACCTCCAGGAGGGAGGCGACAACCGGCCGGATGTTGCCATGATCCAGATGAATCCTGATTTCGGTAGCCAAAGCCGCATCCTTCAAGGCAACAAGTACATGTCGGGTTGTGCGGGACACATAGCCATGTAGCCTGTCGAGCATCTCGTCGAGTATTTCCCTGGACTGGATCGGCTTTTCGACAAATGCCATGGCACCTGAACGGTAGGCGCGCTCTTTGGAGTCGTCCGTGGAAATTACACACACTGGAATATGACGGACAGCCAGATCCTGCTTTACGCGGTCAAGGACCCGCCAGCCGTCCATGTCGGGGAGATGCATGTCCAGCGTCATGGCTGACGGCTTGAATTCCGCCGCAAGTGCCAACGCACTGGCGCCCAGCGGCGTGACAAGGCCCTTAAAGCCTTTTGCCCTGGCCGCATCAAGAAGAAAGCCCGCAAAAGCCAGGTCATTCTCCACAATCAGCAGCACCAGATCGCCAGGTTGAATGATGTGCCTGTCATCTGAAGCCTCATTGGCAGAGGGCACGACGTCCAGCACTGAAGAAGAAACAGGAATTACCATTTCTGACTTCTCGAAGGTTAGCCGGCCAGCAGGCGCACCAGGC
>NZ_JBFUBD010000432.1:0-2123 GCF_056405935.1 Polaromonas sp. P1_E3 | reverse complement strand
CCGCAGAACAGCTATGGCATCCAGAAATTCATCGGTGAACAACTGGTGGCCGACTACGCGCGCAAGGGCTTCATACGCGGGCGCAATGTGCGCCTGATGACTGTAAGCGTGCGGCCCGGAAAACCCAACGGTGCGGCATCGAGCTTTCTCAGCGGCATGATCCGGGAACTCCTTGCGGGAACGAGGGCACGGTGCCCCGTTCCTCCCGAAACGGTCGTGGCTCTTGCGTCACCCGGACGTACGGTGGAGGGATTGATTCGTGCTGCAGAGGCTGGCGACACCGAATGGGGCGCCCGCACCGCCGTCAACCTGCCGGCCCTCAAGACAACCGTTGGCGAAATGGCGCAGGCGTTGGCTCGGGTGGCCGGCAAAGATGTGGCGGATCTGATTGACTGGGTGCATGACCCTGTCGTCACAGCCATCGTGGGCAGCTGGCCCGGCAATATCGACGCCGCACGCGCGCGATCGCTGGGTCTTCAGCCCGACACAGATTTTGAAAGCATCATTGCGGCCTATTTAAGCGAAAACCCGCGCACGTCCACGGGCGCATCGCAGTAATAATGCGTGTGCTTATGGTCGGAAGCCCAATAGTGGGCCGGCCTTGATCATCTGGGATTACCGGCCCTTCACCTATCGGAGACAAACCACATGAAGCTTTCAAAACTGATTATCGGCATGACATTGGCCGCAGGATTCATGGCGTCTGCCAACGCACAGACCACCATGAAGATCAGCATTTCCACGGCCCAGAATTCACACCAGGGCATTGCCATCGACACCTTTGCCAGGGAGGTCGAAAAGCGCACGGCGGGCCGCTACAAAGTCCAGACTTTTTACAACGGTGCGCTCGGTGGCGAGCGCGAATCCATTGAGGCCGTACAGCTGGGTACCCAGGAGCTGGCATTCTCGTCCACCGGACCGGTGCCCAACTTTGTTCCTGAAACCAAAATCCTCGACGTGCCTTTCCTGTTTCGCGACAAGGCGCATGCGCGCGCCGTGCTGGACGGCCCGATTGGCCAGGACCTCCTGACCAAGTTTGACGCCAAAGGCTTCAAGGCGCTGGCCTGGGCCGAGAACGGCTTTCGCCACATGACCAACAGCAAGCGGGACGTGAAGCTTCCGGAAGACCTGAAAGGGTTGAAGATGCGCACCATGGAAAACCCGGTGCATATTGCCGCCTACAAAGGCCTGGGCATCATCACCACGCCCATGGCTTTTCCCGAAGTGTTTACGGCGCTGCAGCAAGGCACGGTTGACGGCCAGGAAAACCCCCTGTCCGTGATCATGTCCGCCAAGTTCGACCAGGTACAAAAGCATCTTTCACTCACCGGCCACGTCTATTCACCCTGTATTTTTGTCATGAACAAGGCCGCTTTCGACAAGCTCAGCGCCGCAGACAAAACGGCTTTCGTCGATGCGGCCAAAGAAGCGACCAAGGCGAACCGCGCACGTGTGGACCAGGACGATGCCAACGGTGTCGCCGAGCTGCGCAGCAAAGGCATGACTGTGATCGAAAACGTCGACAAGGCGAAGTTTGTGGCGACGCTGGCGCCGGTCAACGCCGAATTTGAAAAACAGTTCGGCAAAGCCAACATCGACGCAATCAGAAACTACAAATAAACCGCATTACGACTAGTTTGCTACATTTTTTGTAGCTGCTTGCGCCCGCCACCATTGGTTCGCGGGCGTTTTCATTGAAAATTCTCCCGTGTATCGGTGCCGCCATGAAACAAGCCTTTCTTCAACTTGAACGGTGGACCACCGGCTTTTCCATGCTGGTGGCCTGCCTGATGCTGGTGATCGCATCGGGACTCGGCGTGTTCCAGATCCTGACGCGCTTTGTCTTCGAGCAGCCTGCGGAGTGGAGTGAAATCCTGATCCGCCTCAGCCTGATCTGGATGGTCTTCATGGGAATCCCCATGGCTTTTCGCCAGGGCGCCATGGTCAGCGTGGACGTACTCTACCGCTGGAGCCCACCCCGCGTCCGGCGGGTGCTGGACTGGCTGGTCTGCATCGCCGCCTTGCTCCTCGTCGCGGTCATCATCTGGTGGGGCTGGGACTATTCCCTGCGCGGGCGTGTGCAGTCCATGGCCGGGCTTGAATCCATTTCCATGTTTTGGGGT
>NZ_JBFUBD010000431.1:0-2145 GCF_056405935.1 Polaromonas sp. P1_E3 | reverse complement strand
ACCGACGGGTGCGAATGCCAAAGCCACACGCATGAAACTGCAACCCGGCACTGAGCCGGTCAAACTCAGCACCGTTCGCAGCACGGAACCGGTCATCAACAGCACCAGCTTGAATGCAGCGGCCACTGACGAGGCAGGCCCGGACGATTCCGGATGGCACCCTTATGGAACGCTGCTGGCCACGCTGGCGTTGATGTGCGTGATTGCCATCCGCCGGCATAAAACAGAAAGGTCCTGAGCATGAGTGGGTTGGGTCGTCCGGGTGTTGCAGCAGTCAAGTGGAGTGCCGTTTCCACGGCAGCCCGCTTTGGGCTGCAACTGGTGGCCCAGGTGGTTTTGGCTCGCACCCTGGGGCCGGAGATCTTTGGCGTTTTTGCCATCGGCATGGTGGTGCTCACATTCGCCACATTTGTTTCCGGTTTCGGTTTCAGCTGGAGCCTGTTGCAGCGCACCACCTTAAACGAGGAAGACGTCCGGTTTGCGTGGACCTGGCAGCTCATCGTGGGCATTGCCACCATGCTCGCCGTTTATTTTCTGGCGCCGCTGTTGTCGGCTTATTTCAGGGAGCCGCGTGCGCAATTTGTCATCGAGTGGTTGTCGGTGGCATGCCTGCTGGGTGCCGCAGCTGCGCCGGCCACCTACCTGCTGCAACGTGACCTCAACTTCCGCGCAGTAGGCCTGATCCAGGTCGGCAGTTATGCCGCAGGGTACGTAGCCGTAGGGGTGCCGATGGCGCTGCTTGGTTACGGTGAGGCGTCCCTCGTGGCAGCCTGGCTGGTGCAGGCATCCGTGGTGTTTGTTGCAAGCTACGCGCTCAAACCGCACGCGCTTCGTCCGCTATTTTGGTACGCAGATGCAAAGTCTGCCGTGGGCACAGGACGCACCGTTTTTTTTACCAACATCGTCAACTGGGTGCTCAACAACCTTGACCGGGTATTGATAGGCCGGTTGCTCAACGCGCAGTCGCTGGGTCTTTATAACGTCGCCTACAACCTGGCAACCATGCCCAACACCCTGTTGTTGGGTGCGCTTCAACCCGCCTTCCTGGCGGCGGGCGCCCGTCTGCAAAATGACTTGCCACGACTGGGCCGCGCGTACCTTCAGATGCTGGCCACGATGATGGTATTGGGACTGCCCGCATTTGCCACGCTGGCCGTCCTGTCGCCCGACATTGTGCGGGTGCTTTATGGCCCTGCATGGAGCGGCGCAGCCTGGGTCCTGGGGATTCTGTTCCTCTGCATGCCGGCATATGTCATCTGGGGACTCTCGACGCCGGTGCTCTGGAACACCGGGCGCAAACATTACGAATTTGCGCTGCAGCTCCCGTTGATCGTTCTGGGTGTCCTCGGTTTTTACGCGTTTGCACGCCAGGGAATCCATATGGCTGCAGTGGTAGCAGGCCTGCTGCTGGTGCTGCGCGCGGGCGTTACGGCTGCGGCAGCATTTCGTGCGCTGGAACTTCGCTGGACAGCCTTGTTGCCGGACGCGTTGCGTGGGCTGCTTCTTTGCGCCACCAGCGTTTCAGGTGTTATGGCCGGTCGGGCCGCGGTTGCGGGTTTTGCTATTCCTTTGCTTTCCCTGGCGGCGAGCGGCCTGCTGGCGGCCGCGCTTCCCGCCGCGCTGCTGGCTTTCAGGCCACAGATACTGGGACAGGAAACTTCGGCAATGGTGATCCGCTTTGTTCCCGGCCTGGCGAAATTTCTGCGCCGTGGTGTCCCGGCACCTCGCCCCGAGCTTTCCAGCTCCCTTGAACAGCCACTCTGAGGAGCCATCCTGGAACAAACCGTCGTTATCTCCGTTCTGGTTGCCGGCGCCATCCTCGCAGCGCTTTTGGCGACGCTGGGCATGGCCGGGGCCGTTCATGTCACGTCACGCCGTGCGCACGGCTACATGCACGTCATTTTTTACGCCATCCTGGTGATGGTGGCCCTGAACAACTTTCTCTCCGGGCGAGATCTCTCCAGCAGTGCGTTTAAATTGGACGAGGTTGCGGTGGTAGTGCGCCATCCGGTGGTGGCTCTGGCGCAACCGCTGGTCTCCCTCTTGCTGCTCACGCTTGCCGGGGAGCGCATCATCACGCATTGGCTTCTGCGCGACAAGACGGCACAGTCGCCTCCGGTGATGCTGATTGCCTTTATCCTGTTC
>NZ_JBFUBD010000430.1:0-2151 GCF_056405935.1 Polaromonas sp. P1_E3 | reverse complement strand
GTGTATCAATGATGATGACATCAAAGTCTTCGCCCAATGATTGCAGCAGCTTGGAAAATTCCTGCCGCCCCAGCAGTTCCTGCGGATTGGGCGGGATG
The DNA here is from genome assembly GCF_056405935.1 of Polaromonas sp. P1_E3. Lineage (NCBI taxonomy): Bacteria > Pseudomonadati > Pseudomonadota > Betaproteobacteria > Burkholderiales > Comamonadaceae > Polaromonas > Polaromonas sp. P1_E3. Next base: position 2,053 of record NZ_JBFUBD010000430.1, on the reverse strand, counting down.
ACTCCGGCGGGCAACACCGACAGRTCCTGCAGGGCAGGTATGCTGATAACCGCCTCAGGTCCCGCACGGCCGGCAAGCATGTCAGACAGGCCTGCGGTTGCCCCCAGGTTAAAAAGCTGGTGCTGCCGCGGTGTTCGCATGTCCGCATCAACCAGCAAGGTCCGCTCTCCAAGCTGCGAAAAAACAATGGCCAAGTTAGCTGCGATATAACTGCGCCCTTCTTTCGCGCCGGCGCTGACAATGGCCAGTCCGCGGCGCTCGGCTCCAGTATCAAACCAGCGCAGCATCAGCTGGCTGCGCAGCGCCCGCAGTTGCTCAACCGGCTGGCTGCCCGGCTGGTATGCCGCCACCAGCTCCCGGCTGAGTTTGGTTTCGTTCGCAAGGTAGGGGTAGTCAAACTGGACCGAGAGCGCAAAACGCACATCGTCATCACTCAGCAGGCCAAGGGCCTTGCCGGAATCGCCGAAACGCAAACCGCGGTCCCGCTGGAAATGGAGGATGCGTTCGGCATCCGGAGGCGACAGCCGTCCTGCGTCCACCAGGATCGTCCCCATGGAACGGCCGGCGCCGGTGGCCGGTTTGCTGGGAACGGTCAGGGGAACTGATCGTATCGTGGGTGCGTTGTTTCTGTTCATGCTGTCCCTCCATTGCCTAGCATCAGGCGGCGCGAACCAGGAAGCCTGCCACGCCCTCTATCCGAAGAAATGCTTGCCAGTACAGGCAGGCCCAATATCTGCACCAGGTCTTCGGCAGAGCGCACGCGGCGATTGGCCAGCTCCAGCAGCAGCCCACAGGCGATGCCGAGCAGCGTCCCGCCAAAAGCGGCGGCCAGCAGATTCACCAGCAGTTTCGGGCTTGAGGKGTTGACCGGAGGCGTTGCCATGTTCAGCCGCACGGCGTTGGTCTGGTTGCTCAGACTCTGCAGGCGTGTCTGCGACGCGCTTTGGCTGACAGCTTCAAAAGCACGCTGGGCCGACTCGACATCCCGGCGATACACATTGAGTTCATCCCGCTGCTTGTTCAGCTCGAGGACGCGCGCTTTCTGCGCACTCACCGCAGCCTGGAGTTCACGCTCCCGGTCTTTGCCCACACGGTAAGTGGTTTCAATGGAAGCCGTGATGCGCGCAGTCTCGGCTGCCAGCCGGCTTTTAACCGCCGCCAGCTCGGACTCGGCGCGCTGCCGCTCCGGGTGGTTGGGGCCCAGGCGTACACCGATCTCCTGCACCTTGGCCTCCAGCCGTGAAAGGTCAGCCTTCAGGCCGTTGATCAGCGGGCTTTGCATGACTTCTGCGACGGTATCCCCGCGAGAGCTGCGCTTGCTCTGGCTGTCGGTGGTCTCGCCCTGCACAGCCGTGAGCTGCGAGGAGATTTCCCCGAGCTTCGCGGTCTCGTAGTCCACGCGCTCGTCGCTGCTGACAATGCCGGCTTTTTGCTGGTATTCCGACAGCCGCGCCTGGGCTTCCTCAAGTTTTGCCCGGGACGCCTTGGTCTGGTCGTCAAACCATTCGGCGTAAATACGGGCAGGTTCTGTCTTCAACGCCAGGTTGATATCCAGGTAGGCCTGCGCAAAGGCATTGGCCGTGGCGGCGGCAAGGTCGGGATCACTGCCCTTGTAGGTGATGTTGATCACGTTGCTTTCGCGCGCGGGCCGCACGTCCAGCCCCTTCTGCAAGGAATCGGCCAGCCAGCTTTCCAGGGTTCCCCGTCCGTCGGTAGCCTCGATCCAGCGCGCCTTGGTGCGCGGATCTTCATCCAGCTTGAGCATTTTCACCACACGCTGGGCTACCCGGTCTCCGCCAATGATGTCAACCTGCGTCGCCATATAGCTGGGGGCCACCAGGCCCTGTAGCGGAGCACCGCCGGCAACCGGGTCAGGCGAACGCACGTCGACCAGCACGGCGGTCTGGGCGGTGTATTTACGGGGAAGCGCCAGGCTGACAGCCAGCGCCGCCAATAGGGCCGCCAGAATGACAAGCACAACGACCCGGTAGCGGGCACGCAGGATTAGCAGGAATTGATGAAGTGTCATGATTTTTAAAAGAGGCTTTCACGA
>NZ_JBFUBD010000429.1:0-2154 GCF_056405935.1 Polaromonas sp. P1_E3 | reverse complement strand
CCATGATCTTGTCTTCGCTGGTGCCGGGTGCAAAAATCAGCTGGCCACAGTGCTTGAACTGAAACGCCACCGAGCCTTCCGTGCCCATGTTGCCGCCATGCTTGGAAAAGGCATGCCGCACTTCAGCCACGGTGCGAACCTTGTTGTCGGTCATGCAGTCGACGATGATGGCCGCGCCGCCTATGCCGTAGCCTTCATAGCGCACTTCTTCGTAATGCACGCCTTCCAGGCTGCCGGTGGCCTTGGCGATGCCGTATTTGACGTTCTCATTGGGCATGTTGGCCGCCTTGGCCTTGTCTACCGCCAGGCGCAGCCGCGGATTCGTGCCCAGGTCGCCGCCGCCCATGCGGGCCGCCACCATGATTTCGCGCATCACCCGGGTCCAGATGCGCTGGCGCTTTTCATCCTGGCGCCCCTTGCGGTGTTGAATATTCGCCCATTTACTGTGACCGGCCACGAAGAATCCCTTTTCAGACTGATTAATTGATTTAATCTACAACCCGCATTTTACTTTTTCACTCCAGGACACCCCATGGCCGAGCCGCTACTGATTGCCAAGCACGATTCCATCCACTGCGAGATCCTTCCCGCGCTGGCCAACCGCCATGGGTTGATCACCGGAGCTACGGGCACCGGCAAGACAGTCACGCTGCAAACACTGGCCGAAAACTTCTCGAAAATCGGTGTCCCGGTCTTCATGGCCGACGTCAAGGGAGACTTGACCGGCATCAGCCAGGCCGGCACCATCGGCGCCAAAATGGCCGGCATCCTCAAGGAACGCGGCATCGACCTTCCCGAATCGACGGCCTGCCCCGCCACACTGTGGGACGTCTTCGGCGAACAGGGCCATCCCGTACGCGCCACCATCTCCGACATGGGCCCATTGTTGCTGGGCCGCATGCTCAACCTGAATGACACCCAGGCCGGCGTGCTCAACCTGGTCTTCAAGATTGCCGACGACAACGGCATGCTTCTGCTCGATCTGAAAGACCTGCGCGCCATGCTGCAGTACGTCGGCGACAACGCCAGCGAGTTCACCACCAAATATGGCAACGTCAGCGCCGCCAGCGTGGGCGCTATCCAGCGTGGGTTGCTGCAGGTCGAAAGCCAGGGTGGTGACAAGTTCTTCGGCGAGCCCATGCTCAACATTAGCGACTTCATGCAAACGGTGGATGGCAAAGGGGTGATCAACATCCTGGCGGCCGACAAGCTCATGAACTCGCCGCGCCTCTACGCCACCTTCCTGCTGTGGATGCTGTCCGAGCTGTTCGAACAACTGCCTGAAATTGGCGACCCGGACCAGCCCAAGCTCGTCTTTTTCTTTGACGAAGCCCACCTGCTCTTCAATGAAGCGCCCAAGGTGCTGGTTGAGCGCATCGAGCTGGTGGTGCGGCTGGTCCGCTCCAAGGGCGTCGGCGTGTATTTCGTGACACAAAATCCGCTGGACATTCCCGATTCAGTGTTGGCCCAACTCGGCAACCGGGTGCAGCACGCCTTGCGCGCCTTCACGCCGCGCGACCAAAAAGCCGTCAAGGCCACCGCCCAGACCATGCGGCAAAAGCCCGGCCTCGACATCGAAACCGCGATCACCGAGCTGGCCGTTGGCGAGGCCCTGGTGAGCTTTCTCGACAGCAAGGGCCGCCCCAGCGTGACGGAACGCGTTTACGTGCTGCCTCCAGGCAGCCAGATCGGCCCCATCACACCGCCACAACGCCAGCAATTACTGCAAAACTCACTGGTCGCCGGTGCCTACGAAAAGACGGTAGACCGCGAGTCAGCCTACGAAGCCATCAAAGGCCGTGCAGAAGTGGCCGCCACAGAAGCAGCCAAGGCGCCCCAGGGCGGCGCGGCCGGGCAAACCGATTCAGGCGGCATCATGGGCGGGCTCAACGACGTCCTGTTCGGCACCACCGGCCCGCGCGGCGGCAAACACGACGGCCTGGCGCAGAGCATGGCCAAGTCAGCCGTTCGCACCATGGGCTCGGCCGTGGGACGGGAAATCATCCGCGGCGTCCTCGGCAGCATCTTCGGCGGCAAAAAACGCTGAGCAGGTACCGAACAGCCGCTCGGTCGCTCAAATGCGAAGGGCCGGATCGGAAGGCGGATGCACCCGACCCAGGAAATCTCGCACCAGCGGCACGATGTCCTCCAGGT
>NZ_JBFUBD010000428.1:0-2158 GCF_056405935.1 Polaromonas sp. P1_E3 | reverse complement strand
CATCACATCGCTTCGCGATATGAGTGTCCCCTAACCCTTCCCCAGCTTCGCTGACGCGCTACGCCGCGTTCTCGATCACTGCTTTTCAGACAGCTGATCGAGAATGGCAGGGTTTTCAAGCGTCGAGGTGTCCTGGGTGATCGCTTCGCCCTTGGCGATACCGCGCAGCAGACGGCGCATGATTTTTCCGCTGCGCGTCTTGGGCAGGTTGTCGCCGAAGCGGATGTCCTTGGGTTTGGCGATGGGGCCGATTTCCTTGCCGACCCAGTCGCGCAACTCCTTGGCAATCGCCTTGGCCTCGTCGCCTGTGGGACGCGAGCGCTTGAGCACCACGAAGGCCACAATGGCCTCGCCCGTCAAGTCGTCCGGCCGGCCCACCACAGCGGCTTCAGCCACAAGCGCGGAGTGCGCCACCAGAGCCGATTCGATTTCCATCGTTCCCATGCGGTGGCCGGAGACGTTCAGCACGTCGTCGATGCGGCCGGTGATGCGGAAGTAGCCGTTCTCGGCATTGCGCACCGCCCCGTCACCGGCCAGGTAAATCGTGCCGCCCATTTCTTCGGGGAAATAACTCTTCTTGAAGCGATCCGGATCGTTCCAGATGGTGCGGATCATCGATGGCCAGGGACGCTTGACGACCAGCATGCCGCCGGAGCCGTTGGGCAGGTCCTTGCCAGTCTCATCGACGATGGCCGTCATGATGCCGGGCAGCGGCAAAGTGCAACTGCCGGGCACCAGCGGCGTGGCGCCGGGCAGCGGCGTGATCATGTGTCCGCCCGTCTCTGTTTGCCAGAAGGTGTCCACGATGGGGCAACGCTCGCCACCCACGTTTTTGTAGTACCACATCCAGGCTTCCGGGTTGATAGGCTCGCCGACCGAACCCAGGATGCGCAGGCTGCTCAAGTCCGAGCGTGCCGGATGCACTTTTTCGTCGCCTTCGGCGGCCTTGATCAGTGATCGGATGGCGGTGGGCGCCGTGTAGAAAATTGTGACCTTGTGTTTTTCGATCATCTGCCAGAAGCGGCCGGCGTTCGGGAAGGTGGGGATGCCTTCAAAGATGATCTGTGTGGCGCCCGCAGCCAGCGGGCCGTAGGCGACATAGGTGTGGCCGGTGATCCAGCCGATGTCCGCCGTGCACCAGAAAACATCGGAAGGCTGGATGTCAAAGGTCCAGTCCATTGTGAGCTTGGCCCACAGCAGGTAGCCGCCGGTGCTGTGCTGCACGCCCTTGGGCTTGCCAGTCGAGCCCGAGGTGTAAAGGATGAACAGCGGATGCTCTGCGCCTACAAACTCGGGTTCGCACACCAATGCGGCCTTGGAGGTGATCTCGTGCATCAGGCTGTCGCGGCCGGCCACCATATTGCAGGCAGTGGCCGTGCGCTGGTAGACGATCACGTTCTTGATCGATTCGCAGCCACCCATCGCAATGCCTTCATCGACGATGGCCTTGAGCGGCAACTCCTTGCCGCCGCGCAGCTGGTAATTGGCGGTGATGACGGCCACGGCGCCGGCATCCTGGATGCGCTCCTGCAGGCTCTTGGCCGAAAAGCCGCCGAACACCACCGAATGCGTGGCGCCTATGCGCGCGCAGGCCTGCATGGCCACCACGCCCTCCACCGTCATTGGCATGTAAATGATGACGCGGTCGCCCTTCCTGATGCCGGCGCCTTTCAGCGCACTCGCAAACTGGCTGACCTTGGCGTGCAATTCCTTGTAAGTGACATTGGTGACCTTGCCGTCGTCGCTTTCAAAGATGATGGCTTTCTTGTTTTCGACGGGAGTGCCGAGGTGGCGGTCCAGGCAGTTATAGGAAGCGTTGAGCTCGCCGTCTGCAAACCACTTGTAAAACGGCGCCTTGGACTCGTCCAGTGTCTGGGTAAACGGCTTTTTCCAGCTGAGGTTTTCGCGCGCCAAGCGGGCCCAGAAACCTTCAAAATCTTTTTCGGCTTCAGCGCACAGTGCCACGTAGGCTGGCATGCCGGAAATGCGCGCCGCTTTTACGGTGGCGGGGGCCGGCGGGAAGATTCGATTCTCAACCAGTGTGGATTCGATCGCGGATTGGGGGGCGCTCATTGTTTATGTCTCCTGTTTGTCACTGAATGCGTGGTACTGTCAACTTCCGCACTTACAAGCCACTGACTGGCTTGAACCTTACAAC
>NZ_JBFUBD010000427.1:0-2166 GCF_056405935.1 Polaromonas sp. P1_E3 | reverse complement strand
GCCTTATGCCTGTGCACAGATCCTGCGCCGCAACCGTTTGCCCCACGGCGCAGATGTCGTCACGTTCCCCCTCAACAGTCATGAGTGCCGTACGGCGAATGGCAGCAGGCTTGACGAGACGGCCGCGGTAGCTGAGCTTGCCGAGCGGCAGGTCGTAGGTCTGGAAGACTTTTTCGACTGTCTCCAGGTAAAACTCGGCGGGCAGGTCGTTCACGGCTAGGTACTCGTCATAAAACACGCGGATGATGTTGGCCTTTTCCACATCGCCGTCTACCAGGTGCTGGTACATGTCCTGGAAGGATTTTTTGTGCCGGTCCAGGTTCATGCTCAGAAAAGCACTGAGCTGCACAAAGCCCGGGTAGACACGGCGCATGTAGCCGGCATGCGGMAGCGGGACATGGCTGATCAGGTTTTTCTCAAACCACTCAATCGGTTGGCTGGTGGCAAGTGTGTTGACGCCTGTCGGATTCACGCGGCAGTCCACCGGGCCGGCCATCAGGGTCAGGCTGCGCGGCTGGGCCGGATCGTCGTCTTCGGCCATGATGGCGGTGGCCGCCAGCGCTGCCACGCAAGGCTGGCACACTGCCACCACATGTGTGCCCGGGCCAATGGTCTGGGTGAAGCGGATCATGTGGTCGACGTAGTCGTCGAGCGCAAACGGGCCGTGACTTAGAGACACATCGCGCGCGTTATGCCAGTCGGTGATGTACACGTCGTGGTCTTGCAGCAGGGTGCGCACGGTTTCGCGCAGCAGCGTGGCAAAGTGGCCTGACAGCGGCGCCACCAGCAGCACCGGCGGTTGAAAGGGCAGGTCGGCAGGCGTTTCCTTGCGAAAGCGCAGCAGGGTGCCAAAGGGCATGGACAAAACGGTTTCTTCCGTCACGGCGAGTTCGCGCTCGCCTACCTTCACCGAGCTGATGCCGTAGGCTGGCCGTGTGTGCGTCAGCCGCAGGCGTGAAAACACCTCCATGGACGCCGACAGCTTGCGCAGCACGCTGCCCTCTGTTTTTCCCAGCCAGAATGCCGCGCTGCCGCTTTGGGCAAACAGGCGAAACGGCGACATCAGGTCGGACTGGGTTTGGTAGGCCTGGTAGAGCATGGTGGTCCTGACGTGAATCGGAATTCGTTGTCCCTGGCGTTCATGCAGGCAAGTTACGGGCCAGTCCGCCGGCGAACGCCTGCTGGCACAACCCTTGCGGAGGAGGCTTGCCCCGAGCCAGTGGGGTCAACTTTGCGGTTCAAGGAGCAATCTCATGGCCAAGGCAGTCCTGACGATCAGCAGCAAAAACTACGGTGCCTGGGCGCTGCGCGGCTGGCTGCTGGCAAGATTTGCCGGCCTCGAATTCACCGAAAAAGTCATTTCACCGGACGACCCGGCGATGAAAGCCGAAATGCTGCTGCTCTCGTCGAGCATGCTGGTGCCGTCGCTGCAGCACGGCAATGTGAAGGTATGGGACACGCTGGCCATTGCCGAATACCTCAATGAAATCAAGCCCAAGGCGCAACTGTTGCCCGACGATATCAAGGTGCGGGCGCATTGCCGGGCGGTGTGCGGCGAAATGCATTCGGGCTTTGCCTCGTTGCGCGCTGCGCTGCCGATGAACATCAAGGCCCATTTCTCGAACTTCAAGGTCTGGTCCCGTGCGCAGGCCGACATCGACCGCGTGCTGGAGATCTGGCGGGAGTGCCTCAGCGCTTATGGCGGGCCTTATTTGTTCGGCAAGCAGCTGTCAGTGGCCGACGCCATGTATGCGCCGGTTGTCACCCGGTTTTTGACCTACGACGTGCCGCTGGACAAGGCTTGCACGGCGTATTGCAAACGCATCACGGAGTTGCCGGCGATGAAGGAGTGGGTGGCTGAGGCGAAGAAGGAGCCTGATGACATCGATGAACTCGACGCGGAGTTCTGAGTGCCCCTCTCCTGAGCTGTTCATTGCTCCAAAGCTATTTTCCTTGCTGAGTTCTGCTGGCCGGAGGTTGCCCGGCATGCAACTCACTTTCTTTTGCTTCGCCAAAAGAAAGTAAGCAAAGRAAAGGCGACCCTGGTTCCTGCGTCCCCTCCGCTTCGCTGCGGGCAACCTGCGGTGCTCGGTCCAGCCGGGGTCAAAAACAACTCGCTTCGCTCAAACAAGTTTTTGCCCTGATCCGTCTGGACCTCCGCTCCTC
>NZ_JBFUBD010000426.1:0-2169 GCF_056405935.1 Polaromonas sp. P1_E3 | reverse complement strand
CCAAGGGCATCACCGGCAAGGAGGCCGAAGCCGTGCTGGGCAGCGCCCACATGACGATCAACAAAAACGCCATCCCGAACGACCCGGAAAAGCCGATGGTCACCAGCGGCGTGCGCATCGGCACCCCCGCCATGACAACCCGCGGCTTCAAGGACGAAGAAGCCCGCGCCACGGCCAACCTGATTGCCGACGTGCTGGACAACCCGCGCGACGCGGCCAACATCGAAGCTGTTCGCGCCAAGGTCCACGCCCTGACCAGCCGGTTCCCCGTTTACCGCTAAATCATGATGGACAGCGCGGGCACTATTATTTTGATAGCTGCTTGCGCACGTCCTTATTGGGCTAGAGGCCGATTTGCTCGTTTAAATTCGAGCTATATTCCATGAAATGCCCCTTTTGCGGTCATCTTGAAACCCAGGTTGTCGAAACCCGGGTGGCCGAGGACGCCGACTTCATACGCCGCCGCCGCCAGTGCGGCGCGTGTGAAAAGCGCTTTACCACCTACGAGCGGCCAGACGTGACCTTCCCGTCCATCGTCAAGAAGGACGGCCGGCGCATCGAATACAAGCGCAGCAAGGTTTTGGCATCCCTGAACCTGGCGCTGCGCAAGCGCCCCGTGAGCACCGAACAGGTCGACGCTGCGATCGAGCGGATTGAAGAAAAGCTGCTGAGCCTGGGCGTGCGCGAAGTCGCCTCCAACCGCATCGGTGAACTTGTCATGCGTGAGCTAAAAAAGCTCGACAAGGTGGCTTATGTCCGCTTTGCGAGCGTCTACCGCAGCTTTGAGGATATTGACGAGTTCAAGACCCTGGTGGACGAAGTCAGGCGATAACGCGGCAAGGCAGCTGTGCGTTAGCCATCTCCCCGCCTCTACGGGCTCGGCCCGGCCTTGCATGCCGGCCAGCCAGGCCGCCCAATCGGGACGGCTATTTCCAGCAGTCGGCGACGGTAATGACCCCCGTCACGGAACGCCGCCCGGCGTTGTCGAGAATGAGCGTGCCGCACTTGTCGGCATTCATCGGGCCAGTCGCGCGCGGCACGGCCTGAATCGAGAACGCGCTGATGGTGGGTGTCGCGGTAAACGAAATCGAGTACGTTGCAACAGCGGAAGCTGCTCCCTTCGGCACCTGCGCCAATTCGGCGGGTATCGCCACAGCAGTGCCTGCGCGGTCCTGGTTGTAGCGGTCATTGTTCGAATAAAACCGCTGCATGAACTGTGCTGTTTCGAGCAACTGACCCCGGGCCTCAGCGCGCCTGGACTTTGCGACGGAATCCCGGTAGCTGGGCAAGGCAACCGCCGTGATGATGGCCACAATGGCCACGACGATCATCAACTCGATCAGGGTAAAGCCGTTCTTTTTCATAGTCATTCCAGAAGTTCAGATCGTCGGGGCCAAGGAGGCCGTTACGGAGGGCTCACAATTTGCCGCCAGTTGCGCCGGATGGAGTTTTTATCTCCCGCGAAGAGTTTACTCGTCGTCGTTGACACACTGACGCCTGTGGGTCTGCCGCCCCCCTTGGTCAATATGCCGTCGCTACCGTCTGCCCCGGTTTGATAAATCACCGCTTGCGCGTTGTCGTTGCCGTCAATGACCCCGTCTCCGTTGGTATCAAAAGTCGCACCATCGGTGCCCGCCGCGCCAGAGAAGGGATCCAGCACGAAGTTATAGCCCACGCCGCTGCTTGCCGAGCAGGTGAGGACAGTACCACCGGGCGCCACAGTCTCAAAAAAGACCCGGCCTAGCGCAACTTGCGGGTCGTACACCACACGTTGCCCTGCCTGGATGGTCAGTGGCATGCGCCAGCCGCGTTTGGAGGCATAGTCAACCACATTGTTGGTCGAGGTCCAGTAAGTCACCGTCTGGGCTGGAGACCCGGAGGAAATGGTCACCGTTGCGGAAACCTGCTGCAACACAAGCGTTGCCGTGCCACCGATCACGCCGGTCGCAGCACTGGTATCGGCGCCAACCTTGACCTGATCCCAGAGACCATACAAGGTCTTTTCCTGAATATTGTTGGTGTCGGCTGTTTCAAAGAGCTTGCCCGTGCCTACCAGCACCTGCACACCCCCCGCAGGGTGCAGGGTATATGTAGGCGCAGACGTAATGGGTTCAACCTGGCCACTGCGATTTACCGCGGTAAACAGAGGCTTGGGAGACGCCGCAGTAT
>NZ_JBFUBD010000425.1:0-2173 GCF_056405935.1 Polaromonas sp. P1_E3 | reverse complement strand
TGGTAGGGTCCACATAGTCGAAGTTGTTGGGCAGGCCGTTGATTTCGCAGTACTGGTAAAGGTCCTTGGACGACCAGTGCAGGAGCGGCGCGACCTTGATCAGGCCATCGGGGTTGACGCTGACCGGGTCCATCTGGGCGCGTACCGCGGTATCGGTGGCGCGCAAGGCCGTGAACCAGACCTGCGGCGCGGTTTCACGCAGGGCGCGGGCAAATGGCTCGAGCTTCACTTCTTCAGTAAAAGCCGCATGGCGTGGATCGTCCAGCGCCGGGGTCGGGCCTTCGACGGCCTCGCGGTGCGCACGGGAGCGGCGCGGCAGGTAAATATGCAGGTCCAGCTTGAGCAGCCGGGTCACTTCATCGGCGAAGCGGTAGGTCGCCTCGGTGTTGTAGCCGTTGTCCATCCAGACCACGGGAACGCGGGGATTGGCGCGCGTCACCATGTGCAGTATCACCGCCTCGAAGGGGCGGAAATTGGTGGTGACGATGGCGGGCCGGCCCAGTCCCACGGCCCAGCCCACCAGGCCCTGCGCGTTGTGGCCGAGTTCTGCGTTGATTTTTGCAAGGTCGAGGCTCATGGTGTTCAGGCCGTAGCCCCTTCCTTTGCTTCCTTGAAGTGGGGTTGCACGTCCACCGCATCTCCCTGGTATTTGCCGACGCCGTAACCGGGGTAGGACGCCAGCACACGTTGGGCCACGGCCATGTCCTGGTCTGCGCGCAGCACCGCGGTGTCAAAACCGCTGCGCTCCATCTGGGCCAGCTGGTCCACCAGTACGTCGCCCGTGGCGCGGATTTCGCCCTTGAACTCGCGGCGGCGGCGCAGCAGGAAGGCCTGGCTGTAGGCGCGGCCGTCGGTGAACTTCGGGAAGTGCAGGTTGATACGCGAGATGCCGTCGAGTGACACCTCAAATGGATCGGCGTCGTTCGCAAGCGCCAGGACGCCGGATTGGACAGCGTCGCTTTGTTCGCTGAAAGGCAGTAATTTCATCGTTATTTCTCTCAATGTTCAGTGCGCAACGGTATTGGGGGCAAAGCGCGCAGCCTTGGCGGCGGCTTTGTACGGCTCCATGCCGACGCGGCGCAAGGTTGCGATGAACGTTTCGCCGTCCTCGCGCAGCTGGCGATAGGTGTCCAGCACTGCTTCAATGACTTCGGGCACTTCGGCGCCGGTAAACGAAGGGCCCACCACCTTGCCGGGCACCGAGGCGCCGCTCAGCGTGGAACCATCGGAGCCGCCCAACGACACCTGGTACCACTCCAGGCCGTCCTTGTCCACGCCCAGGATGCCGATGTGGCCGCTGTGATGATGGCCGCAGGAATTGATGCAGCCGCTGATGTGCAGGTCGATCTCGCCCAGGTCGTGCAGCTCGTCCATGTCCTGGTAGCGCTCGGTGATGGCTTCGGCAATCGGGATGGAGCGCGCATTGGCCAGCGAGCAGAAGTCGCCGCCGGGGCAGGCGATCATGTCGGTCAGCAGATGGATGTTGGGTTTGGCAAAACCGGCTTTGCGAGCGGCACGCCAGAGCTCGGGCAGCTCGTCGCAGCGCACCCAGGGCAGCAGCAGGTTCTGGTCGTGCGTCACGCGTACTTCACCGGCGCTGAACTGGTCGGCCAGGTCAGCCGCGATGTCGAGCTGGTCGGCTGTGGCGTCGCCAGGGGCCTGGCCCAGGCGCTTGAAGGAGAGGGTGACGGCACGCAGGTCGGGGTTCTGGTGCGGCGCTACATTGCGCTGCAGCCAACGGCCGAATTCCACGTCGTCTTCAGCGGCGGCGCGCAGGATGTTGGCTATTTTTGTGTCGGCGCTCTTGCGGTCGCAATTGAGCGCGGGCGGCACAAAGCAGGCCGTCACGCGGTCGAGTTCTTCTTGCGTGATGGTGTGCGGGGCGCCGTCGTGTTCAATGATCTGCTTGTATTCGGCCTCGACGTCGTCGATATAGCGCTGGCCTTCGGCCTTCACCAGAATCTTGATGCGGGCCTTGTAGATGTTGTCGCGGCGGCCGTAGCGGTTGTACACGCGCACCACGGCTTCCAGGTAATTCATGATCTGGTTCCAGGGCAGGAACTCGCGGATCACGGTGCCAATCACCGGCGTGCGGCCCATGCCACCGCCCACCAGCACCTTGAAGCCCAGCTCGCCCTCGGCATTGCGGACCAGGTGCAGGCCGACGTCGTGC
>NZ_JBFUBD010000424.1:0-2180 GCF_056405935.1 Polaromonas sp. P1_E3 | reverse complement strand
GACCGTGCGCGGAATGGCTTTCTTGACCAGCACTTTGGCCAGCGGCCCGATGGCTTTGGCCAGCTCGTTTTCAATTTCCAGCGCGATTTCCGGGGTCAGCGATGCCAGCGCGGCAAACGACGCCGTGTGTTCGAACTCCATGTTGCGGGACACCGGCGAAGCCGGCGTGGCGTTCGGGTCCAGCACTGCATAGATCTCGTGCGAACGCAGATGCTTGTCCATGTGCGGGCCGAGGTAGTCAAAGAGGCTGGCTGCGCTGTCGGTGATGCGTGAGATCACGTCGTAATAAGCACGCGAAACCACAATCTGGTTGGGCCTGGAGAAGTCCATGATGCGTTGGGCCACATTGATGCCGTCACCCACCACATTGACGCGGTTGTTGATGTCGAACACCATGCGGATCGGCCCGAGGTGCAAGCCGACCCGGAGAGACAGCTTTCGGYCGTACTTTTGCACCAGCAGGTCGCGCAGCAGAAGGGCCGATTGCAGGGCTTCTTCCGGATCGCCCAGAAAGCAGATCGCCGCGCCGTCGCCGGTGTCGATCATGATGCGCGAAGACTCCTTCACGCCGCCGATCGCCTTGGTGATGAGCTCGTTAAACAGGCCTTTCAATGTCACCTGCTGGTCCACCGAATAGGTGGAGTAGGACACCAGGTCCAGGAACATGATGGTGCCCAGCACATTCTTGCGCAGGTTTTCGGCACTGTTGAGCGGAATGGACTGCGAATTGGCCGCGTAGGCGAGCACGGCGCTTTCGGACAGCAGCTTGCTTGTCTTGGTGGTTGACGTATCGGTCTGCGGCGCTGCCGCCGCTACCGGGGCAATGGCGGCTGTGTTGGACGAAGGGGTGGCGGCGCGGATGGTTTGCGTCTTGAGRAAGTCCGAGCTGATCAGGGCCTGGCGCAGGGCTCCRACGTCCTGCGGGCGCTGTGTTTCGTTGGGCATCATGGCCCAGTCGATGGCGCGCAGCARSGGSGCWCCRAARACCACYGCGCTGGCCGTGTCKGCCGCCTTGGGCATGGTGTCCTCGCGCACCCGAGAGGCCGACTCCATGGGCTTGTGGCCTGTGGTCATCCAGTACATCACGGCACCCAGCGAATAGACATCCGTCCACGGCCCCTGGTGGCCCTTGCTGTGGTACTGCTCGAACGGCGCAAAGCCCGGGCTCACGATGTTGGTCATGTCGTGGTTGCCGGTTACGCGCCGGGCGGCGCCAAAATCCAGCAGTACGGGTGTGCCGTCGGCGCGGATATAGATGTTGTCCGGCTTGATGTCGCGGTGCAGGAAATTTACCTTGTGCACGKCTTCCAGGCCGTCCATCAGCGGATAGATGATTTTCAGCAGGCCCTGCTGGTCCAGCGCAGGCTGCCTGGCCAGCCAGCGTTTGAGCGGATCGCCGGACTCGTACTCCATGACGATGTAGGCGGTGCCGTTTTGCTTGAAGTAACGCAGCACCCGCACGATGTTCGGATGGCGGAAGGACGCCAGCGCCCGCGCTTCGTCGAGAAAGCGCTCCAGGCCCCACTGGAACTGGCCGTTGTTGGTACTGGAGCGCACATGAACCGACAGGTCTTCCGAACGCACGGCCAGGTCGCCGGGGAAGTATTCCTTGATGGCTACCGGCAATTGCAGGTTGATGTCCTGCGCCAGATAAGTGATGCCGAAGCCGCCGCCGCCGAGCATCTTGTCGATGCGGTATTCAAAAACGGTTTGCCCCGGCTGAAGCGCGGCCGCGTCCTTGCCTTCGCCGCCTGTGGGCCGCACCGGCAAGGTTCGGGTTTTGTCTTCCGGTTCTTCCATTCGTGGGGATCGATTCGTGGGAGGCTGTGGGTGTCTATGCGTTATTGAGCTGGGCCGGGCGTCAGGCGCCGTGGTCGATCATCTGCATGGCTTTTTCAAGGCTGCGCCGCATGCGGTTGAACGCGCCGCCGAGCACGGAGACTTCGTCTTTGCCGCCATCGGCAAATTCCGGTACATCAAAGTCACCGGTGCTCACCTTGTCGGCAGCCTGGGACATGCGGCGGATCGGCCGCACGATGAGCCAGCTCAGCATCACGTTAAGTACAACAAAAACCACGGCAAACACAGCCGCCAGCGAGGCCATGAAGGTCTTGAAGGTGCGGTCAGCGTTGCGGATGGGAATGTCCATGGGAACGGTAACAACCTGCGCGCCGATGATT
>NZ_JBFUBD010000423.1:0-2183 GCF_056405935.1 Polaromonas sp. P1_E3 | reverse complement strand
CGCTTCCGCGGCCGGCCGTCAGCGCCCCGCATCCGACACCGCCGGCAGCGCGCCGGTAGCGGCACCTTCCACGCCCCCCGCAGCGGCACTGCAGCCCGGCGCGGCGCCGCCTTCCATCGCCGGCCCCACGGCCGAGCAGCGCCAGCGCATGCTCGACCAGGCCAAGGACGACCCGGCCGCGCTGGAACGCCGCAAGCGCTTCCTGGAGCAAATCGACAAGGGCGACCCGGAAGCCCTGGCGCGCTGGCAAGGCATGAAGGACCGGCGCCAGGGCGGCCAGAGCGAGCGCTCAACGAAATGAACCGGAGCCTGAACGGCAAAAGCATCGCAGTGCGCAGCACGAAGGTTATTGAATGAGCCCCTCACGTCCCTTTATCCTGCGGCCGGTGGCGACTTCGCTGCTGATGGTGGCCATCGTGCTGGCCGGCCTCGTGGGCTTCAAGTTTTTGCCGCTGTCGGCCCTGCCGCAGGTCGACTACCCGACCATCCAGGTGCAGACGCTCTACCCCGGCGCCAGCCCCGAGGTTATGGCGCAAACCGTCACCGCGCCACTGGAGCGCCAGTTCGGCCAGATGGCCGGGCTCTCGCGCATGAGCTCCACCAGCGCCGCTGGTGTCTCCATCGTCACGCTGCAGTTCGGTCTGGGCCTGGCGCTGGATGTTGCCGAGCAGCAGGTGCAGGCCGCCATCAACGCCGGCGGTTCCCTGTTGCCGGCCGATCTGCCCGCCCCGCCCGTCTATGCCAAGGTCAACCCGGCGGATGCCCCGGTGCTGACACTGGCCATCACGTCCGACACCATGCCGCTGACAGAGGTGCAGAACATCGTCAACACACGGCTGGCCCTGAAGATCAGCCAGGTCAATGGCGTGGGGCTGGTGTCGCTCAGCGGCGGGCAGCGCCCCGCAGTGCGCATCCAGGCCGACACACGGGCACTGGCTTCCTATGGGCTGGGGCTTGATTCACTGCGTACCGCGATCTCCGCAGCCAATGCCAACGGCGCCAAGGGCAGCATCGACGGCCCCACACGGTCCTATTCAATCAACTCCAACGACCAGCTGGTTGCCGCGGCCGACTACAAAAACCTGATCATTGCCTTTCGCAACGGTGCGGCGGTGCGCGTGTCCGACGTGGCACAGGTGGTCGACAGTGCCGAAAACATCAAGCTGGGCGCATGGTCTGGTCTGAAACCAGCCATCATCCTGAACGTGCAGCGCCAGCCCGGCGCCAACGTGATTGCCACGGTGGACGCCATCAAGGCACGCCTGCCCGAACTTCAGGCCGGTCTGCCCACTTCGCTCAGGGTGGATGTGCTGAGCGATCGCACGACCGGCATACGCGCCTCGGTGATGCATGTCGAGATTGAACTGCTGCTGGCCGTGCTGCTGGTCGTGCTGGTGATCTTTGCTTTCCTGCACAGCCTGCGCGCCACCGTCATTGCCAGCCTGGCCGTGCCTATTTCACTCGTCGGCACCTGCGGCCTGATGTACCTGCTGGGCTACAGCCTCAACAACCTGAGCCTGATGGCGCTGACGATCGCCACCGGCTTTGTGGTGGACGACGCAATCGTGATGATCGAAAACATCTCGCGCTACATCGAGGAAGGTGAAGAGCCGATGGCCGCAGCACTCAAGGGCGCCACGCAGATCGGGTTCACCATCATTTCGCTGACGGTGTCGCTGATCGCGGTTTTGATTCCGCTGCTGTTCATGGGCGACGTGGTCGGCCGGCTGTTCCGCGAGTTTGCCGTGACGCTGGCCATCACCATCCTGATCTCGGCCGTGGTGTCGCTCACGCTGGTGCCCATGATGTCGGCGAGATGGCTCAAGCACGTCCCGGAAACCACGGGCGAAGGCCGGCTGGCCCAGGCGGGCGCGCGGCTCCAGCGGTTCTTTGACGGCGTGATCGCGCGCTACGACGTGTGGCTCACCTGGGTGCTCAAACGCCAGGGCGCCACGCTGCTGGTGGCACTGGCCACCCTGCTGCTCACGGTGCTCCTGTATGTACTGATCCCCAAGGGCCTGTTCCCGACGCAGGACACCGGCCAGCTGCAGGCCCGCGTTGAAACCGCACAATCGGTGTCCTACGACCGCATGGCCACGCTGCAGCAGGCCACGGCCAGGGCCATCCTGGAAGACCCCGACGTCGAAACACTGAGCTCCTTCATTGGCGTGGATGCAGCCAAC
>NZ_JBFUBD010000422.1:0-2184 GCF_056405935.1 Polaromonas sp. P1_E3 | reverse complement strand
CGGGTAACTGGGGTAACGACCTGACGCTGCTGATCAAGGCGGCCAGGGAAGTAGGTTACGAGGGCAAGTTCTATACCTTCTACGGCAACGCGCTGGGCGTGCCGGGTGCGCTGGGCGACGCCGGCGTGGGCAAGGTGATTGCGGTGGCCGACTGGTTCCCGAACGAGGCGGGCGCGCAGTCCGAAGCTTTCTACCAGTCCTTCCGCCAGCGTTTCCCCAAGCCGCAGGACGACTATGTGCACATGCGTATGCAGCTGATGATTGAGTCCTTGGCCCAAAGCCTTGACAAGGCGGGCAGTGCTGACGCCGGCGCGGTTGCGGCGCAGCTGGAACGCAGTACGGTTGCTTTTGCGGGCCACAAAGGCGCAATGCGCTCGGCCGACCACCAGTTCCAGCAGCCGCTGTTGGTGGCGCTGATGGGCAAGCAGGGCTCGCCAGGGGTGAAATTTGATGTGGAAGGTTCCGGTTACGGCTTTCGCGTCATCAAGACGATTTCGCCTGAAAAGGCCGAGCAGCCCAACAGCTGCAAGATGGTCCGGCCCTGAGTTCAAATGGGCGGATTGAATAATCGATTGAGCCGGCAGGCGGACGGACTATCCATGAGAAAAACTGTTTTAGATCTTGAGGAATCGATGATTCGGCAGGTGGCCAACGCGGGCATGGGTCGCGATGACGTCCTCAAGTTCTGGTTTGGCGAGAGCGATGAGGTCACTCCGGCCTTTATCCGCGATGCGGCGGCTGCGTCGTTGCAGCAGGGCGAGACTTTCTATGCGCAAAACCTGGGCTTGCCCGAGCTGCGGGAGGCCATTGCCGCTTACGCGACGGGCCTGCGCTGTGCGGGCGCCGCGCCGGTCACGGCCGAACGCATCGCGGTGACCTCGGGCGGCGTCAATGCATTGATGCTGGCGGTGCAGGCGCTGGTGGATGCTGGCGACGAAGTCGTGGCCGTGACGCCTGTCTGGCCCAACCTGACGGCCCAGCCGGCCATCATGGGTGCGCACGTGAAATGCGTCAGCCTCAAGCCTGTGGCGGGTGAGTGGAGGCTCGACGTGGCCGAGTTGCTGGCTGCCATCACGCCGAAAACCAGGCTTCTGATCGTTAACGCGCCCAACAACCCTACCGGCTGGACGCTGTCGCGCGCCGAGCAGGAGGCCATCCTGGCGCATTGCCGCAAGACCGGGACCTGGATACTGGCGGATGAGGTCTACGAACGGCTTTATTACGAACCCACCCCTAACGGCTGCGCGCCCAGTTTTCTGGACATCGCCGCGTCCGATGACCGGTTGGTGGTCGTTCATAGTTTCTCCAAGAGTTTTTTGATGACTGGCTGGCGCCTGGGCTGGCTGGTGATGCCGGCCGCCATGACGCCGCACATCGGCAAGCTGGTGGAGTTCAACACCTCCTGCGCGCCCGTGTTTGTGCAGCGGGCCGGGCTGGTGGCCCTCGAGCGGACGGCCGATATCACCCCTCGCGTGGTTGCTCACCTGAAAACCTGCCGCGACACCCTCGTGCCGCTGCTGCAGGCGGTGCCGGGTGTGCAGCTGGCGCCGGCCAAAGGCGGCATGTACGCCTTTTTCAGGCTGGAAGACCAGAAGCGCTTTGGGGACTCTCTGGAGACCGCCAAACGCCTGGTGACAGAGGGGGGCTTGGGCCTGGCGCCCGGCAATGCCTTCATGGTCAACCCAGGGCCAGAAGCCCAAGGCTGGCTGCGCTGGTGCTTCGCCAGCCAGGACGTGGACAGGCTGGGGCAGGGGGTGGAACGCCTCAGGCGCTGGCTTGGGACATGAGCAGGTTCTCAGGCTATAATCCAAGGCTCTACGCAGTTTGAAGCCTTAAATCCAGGTTTATGGGCTTTTTGACTGCCGGAACACGACGAAAGCGGTTTATTCACTCCCATGTCGGGAACGCTGCTTCGCTCGCAAGCGCACTTCGGTGCAAGAAAGAGAAATCCATGATTGCAAAATCAGTCAAGGCCGAAATCGTTCAGGCCAACGCACGTGCCGCCGGCGACACCGGCAGCCCTGAAGTTCAAGTGGCGCTGCTGACCGGCCGCATCAACGAGCTGACCCCCCATTTCAAGGCCAACGCCAAGGATCACCACGGTCGTCGCGGTCTGCTGCGCATGGTGAGCCGCCGCCGCAAGCTGCTGGACTACCTGAAGTCCAAAGACGCCGACCGTTACAC
>NZ_JBFUBD010000421.1:0-2187 GCF_056405935.1 Polaromonas sp. P1_E3 | reverse complement strand
GAGTGAGACAATCACCCGGATGTTAGTCGAGAAAAACGTTCCACTCCAGCATTCCAACACCTTTGGCATCGTCGCCAAGGCACTGACTCTCGTGCGGGTGGCCCAGGAAGCCGATATTGCCGCAGCTTTACAGGACCCGGCCCTGAAAGCCGCCTCCAAGTTTGTCTTGGGCGGCGGAAGCAACATTGTGCTGACCGGCGACGTCAAGCCCCTGGTGCTCAAGGTCGAAATCATGGGCAAGCGCTTGCTCCGCGAAGACACCAAGTCCTGGATCATTGAGGCAGGCGCCGGTGAAAACTGGCACGACCTTGTCACATGGACGCTGCAAAACAGCTACCCCGGCCTGGAAAACCTGGCATTAATCCCCGGCACGGTCGGTGCCTCACCGGTGCAGAACATCGGCGCCTATGGCGTGGAGCTGCAAGACCGCTTTGAGTCGCTCGACGCCATCGACTTGACGACCGGCCTGCCCTTTACCCTCAATGCCGCGCAGTGCGCGTTTGGCTACCGTGATTCAGTGTTCAAACACAGCAGTTCGGCGCCGGCACCGGGCGGTCATGGGTTTGGGCTGGAAGGCAAGGCGCTTATCACGCGGGTACGGTTTGCCCTTCCCAAGGCGTGGAAGCCGGTGCTGGGCTACGCCGACATTGACAAAAAAATGGCGCAGACCGGCATCCAGGCGCCCGACGCCCAGCAAATTTATGACTGGATCTGCGAAATCCGCAAAGCCAAGCTGCCCGACCCGCAGGTCATTGGCAACGCCGGCAGCTTTTTCAAGAACCCGACCGTCTCGCCCGAGCAGTGCGCCGACATCATCCAGAGGGAGCCCAAAATCGTTCACTACCACCTCGCCGACGGCACGGTCAAGCTGGCCGCCGGATGGCTTATTGACGCCTGCGGCTGGAAGGGCAAGACCATCGGCAATGCCGGTGTTTATGAAAAACAGGCACTGGTGCTGGTCAACCGCGGCGGCACCGCCGACCCGGTCACCGGCGGTGAGGTCATGACGCTGGCCAAGTCCATCCAGACCAGTGTGTACGAACGCTTTGGCATCCTGCTGGAGCCTGAACCGGTGGTGGTCTGATGGCGACCGCCGGAAAGTTCTACACCGGGCCCGACATCGCGCTCTGGCACCGCCTGGTGCTGCGCCATGCGCGGCAGCTTGCGATCGTGCTGATGGTCGTGTGGGTGGGGTTGATGATGAGCGGCGTGGCCGGCTGGCGCAAGCCGGCGGGGCTGGCAGCCGGCGTATTCGGGCTGTTTGCCGCCATGGTGATACTGGCCGTGTGGGCCACGCATGAACGCCAACGCCTGGTGCGCGAGGCGCCGCTGCCGCAGTTCCTCAAGCGCAAGCTGCGCGACACCTACCCRCACTTGAGCGCCAAAGACACCGAACTGGTCGAGCGCGGGCTGCGCCAGTTTTTTCTGGCCTGCGTGCGCAGCAAGGGCAAGTTTGTGGCCATGCCGTCGCGCGTGGTCGACAGCATGTGGCACGAATTCATCCTGCACACACGCGCCTACCGCGAGTGGTGCGACCTGGTTCTGGGCCGCTTCATGGACCACGTACCGGCCGAGGCCCTGGGCACCCGCGCTTCCAGCAACGACGGCCTGCGGCGCGCCTGGTACTGGGCCTGCCGCGACGAGGCCATCAAGCCACGTTCACCCAGCCGCCTGCCGCTGCTGTTTGCCCTGGACGCGAAGCTGGCGATCCCCAACGGCTTTCATTACCTGCCCAACTGCAGCCAGCCTCAGCGTGACGACGGAACAGGCGGCTCAGCAGGCGCTTATTGCGGCGAAAGCTTTTCCGACGGAAGCTACAGCGGCGATGCGGATGGGTTTGGCGGCTCCGACAGCAATAGCAGTAACTCCAGTGACGCAGGCAGTGATGGCGGTAGCGACGGTGGTGGATGCGGCGGCGGTTGCGGTGGGGGTGGCGACTAGCGCGTGGCGGGGCACCAAAGGCCAACAAAAAAGCCGCCTGAAGGCGGCTTTATTGTTGGCTATGTTTTTAATAGCTGCTTGCGCAAATTCCACAGGGGCTGGAGGCCAATTTGGCGTAAAAAGACCGCGATGGCCGGGGGTTCGGAGTCACCCCTGCTGGACTCCCGTCAAAAAGAGTGACTGCGCGAGCAAATGACCCAGACCAAGCAGCGCATGTGCAAAAGACTGCTCAAAGCTGTACTCCCA
>NZ_JBFUBD010000420.1:0-2207 GCF_056405935.1 Polaromonas sp. P1_E3 | reverse complement strand
CAGGCGATGCAGGACAACCTCAAAAAAGCCCAGGAAGAACTGGCATTTGTGGAAGTCACCGCCGAGGCCGGCGCCGGCCTGGTGAAGGTCACCATGACCTGCAAACACGACGTCAAGCGCGTCGAGATCGACCCCAGCCTGYTAGCCGACGACAAAGACATGCTGGAAGACCTGGTGGCTGCGGCTTTCAACGCCGCCGTGCGCAAGGCTGAAGAAGTGAGCCAGGAAAAGATGGGCAAGCTGACGGCAGGGATGCCCGGCCTGCCCGGCGGCATGAAGCTCCCGTTTTAGGCTGTGGGCCCCCACGGTCGCTCACTGCGTGTAGCTCCCTGCCCCCCGAGGGGGCCGCTGCGCCTGCGGCCCGGCAAAGCCGGTTCCGCGGCCCCTGCTTGCGAAAGCGGATACCACGCTCGGTCGCTGTTGCCACATGGCTGACTCCAACGCTCTTGAAGGCCTGACCCAGGCGCTGCGCAAGCTGCCCGGTGTCGGTGCCAAGTCGGCCGCGCGCATGGCGTTTCATCTGCTGCAGCACGACAAGCCGGGCGCCCTGCAGATTGCGCGCGCACTCGATCATGCTGTCAACAGCGTGCGGCACTGCAGCCTGTGCAATACGCTGACCGAGCAGGAGCTTTGCACCACCTGCGCCAACCCGCAGCGCGACCGCAGCAAACTGTGTGTCGTCGAGACGCCCGCTGACCAGGCGGCCCTTGAACGCACGCTGGCCTACAAAGGCCTGTACTTTGTGCTCATGGGCAAGCTCAGCCCGCTCGAYGGCATAGGCCCCAACGACATCGGCCTGCAAAAGCTGTTTGACCGTGTGGTGCCCAAGAATGAGCGGGGCGAGGCTCTGCCGCCTGCATCGCGCGAGGTGCAGGAAGTGATTCTGGCGACCAATTTCACGGCCGAAGGCGAAGCCACTGCGCACGTGATTGCGCAGGCGTTGAAAAGCCGCGGCGTGCAGGTGACACGCCTGGCGCGGGGCGTGCCGGTGGGCAGCGAACTTGAATACGTAGACCTGGGCACCATTGCCCACGCGTTGGTGGACCGCAGGTGAGGGCGGTGTTTTTAGTTTTATCTCGACAGCTTGATGCCCGCCGCGGGCGACCATAACGAAAGGAACCCACCATGACATTTGCACGCTTCACCATTGCCTACTGGTGCGTTCTGATTGCGGCACTCTTGCCCATTGTGTGCGCCGCCATTGCCAAATACGGCACGATGAGCACGCCACGCCGCGACGGCGGATACGACAACCACAACCCGCGTGGCTGGCTGGCGCGGCAGACCGACTGGCGTGCCCGGGCCAATGCCGCGCAGGCCAACACATTTGAGGCGCTGCCTTTTTTCTTTGCCGCCGTCATCATTGCGCACATCCTGCAGGCGGGGCAAACCCGGTTGGACATCCTGGCTTTGCTCTTTGTCGTGCTGCGCATTGCCTACATCATGATGTACATCGCTGACCTGGCCAAAGCACGCTCGGCCATCTGGGCGTGTGCACTTTTTATCAATATCGTCATTCTTTTTTCAGGCTTTCGCTGATGCACGTGATGAAGGCGTGAAAGTTACTGTTGGTAACTGAATCACCTTCGGTAAAAACCCGCACGGGATGACCCCGATGCGGGTTTTTTTACGCCTCGATAAGCTTGCGACATCAAAAAAAGAGAGGCTTGCATGTATCGCCAACCCCTGATTTCCCGCCGGGCTTTTGCCGGCGGCACTGCGCTGGCTGCGGCAGCACTGGCATTGCCCGCACTTCGCGCGCAATCCAGGCTTGAGAAAACAAAAATTTCATTGGCAGTAGGCGGCAAGGCCGCGTTTTATTACCTGCCCCTGACGATTTCCGAGCAATTGGGATACTTCAAGGCTGAGGGCCTGGACCTGGAAATCAGCGACTTTGCCGGTGGTGCACGGGCACTGCAGGCCGTGGTGGGCGGCTCTGCCGATGTATGTTCGGGCGCTTTCGAGCACACCATCAACCTGCAGTCCAAGAACCAGATGTTCCAGGCTTTTGTACTGCAGGGGAGGGCTCCTCAAATTGCTTTCGGTGTTTCGACCAAAAACATGCCCAACTACAAAACAGTTGCGGACCTGAAGGGCAAGAGGATTGGCGTGTCGGCGCCCGGTTCGTCGACCAACATGATGGCCAACCTGGTGCTTTCACGCGCAGGCCTCAAGCCCGGCGACGTCAGTTTTATCGGGGTCGGCAC
>NZ_JBFUBD010000419.1:0-2210 GCF_056405935.1 Polaromonas sp. P1_E3 | reverse complement strand
GTGCCATAAACGCGCTGGAGCATTTCATTGCGGTGGTCGCCGCGCCAGTAAGCGCCGGCCACTTTCATGAGCTTGAAGAACTTCAGCTTGCCCGTGCTGGGCACATGAGGGCCGCGGCACAGGTCTTCAAAGGCGCCTTCGCGGTAGAGCGACACATCCTCGTTGGCACGAATGCTGGCAATGATCTCGGCTTTGTAGTGCTCGCCGATACTTTTGAAATGAGCCACGGCCTCGTCGCGCGGCAAGACACGGCGGGTCACAGGCTCATCCTTGGCGGCAAGCTCTGACATCCGCTTTTCGATCGCCACCAGGTCTTCCGGCGTGAACGGGCGCTTGTAGGAAAAATCGTAGAAAAACCCGTTTTCAATCACCGGGCCAATGGTGACCTGCGCATCCGGGAACAGCTCCTTGACGGCGTAGGCCAGCAAGTGGGCCGTGGAGTGGCGGATCATGTCCAGGCCGTCGGCATCCTTGGCTGTGATGATGGAAACCGCGCTGTCTTTATCGATCAGGTAGCTGGTGTCAACGACCTTGCCGTCGACCTTGCCGCCCAGGGCGGCTTTGGCTAGGCCGGTGCCTATCGAGGCGGCGACTTCGGCGACCGTGACGGCTTGCGGGTATTCGCGCTTGGAAGAATCGGGGAGCGTGATTTGGATCATGGGGACTTTATGGCAATCGGGAATCGGGAATCGGGAATCGGGAATCGGGAGAGCACAACAAAAAAGCGCGGAACATGCCGCGCTTTGATGGGGAAATTCGGATTTAAGCTATGAAATATGTAGCTAACAATCACCAAGGGGTGCGGACTAGCGCCCTGGATGACTCCAGAAAACGGACGAGGGCGTAGTTCGCGGTGTCATAACCCGAACGATCCTTCCTGTTTCCAGCTTGATTGATTGCATACGGCTATTTTACGGCAGCTTGCGCGCAGCTCAAAGGCTGCGCGTTTTCTTCACGCCACAAAGCCTTTATTGCGGCGAAGCCGGGGGCAAAAATCCCAACCCGAGGCAACGTGGACATTCCGTGATCACTGTTTGTTTTTCAACTTCAAAGTGCTCATTGATGTTTTCGCTTTCAATGCGCAGTTCGCCAGTGCCATTGCAATCGGGACAGGGGACACGTTTGAAACCCACGGTTAATTCCGACACGGCAACCTCCTCCAGTTAATGATGCACTTAGTGTGTTCTGTGTAACAAACTGCACTCTACGCTAAAAATGTCCATAAAAAAGCCCGGTCAGGCCCTAAGTCCTGTCCAGGCTAAAAGCTGCGCCTCAAAAAGAGGCGAGCGTCTGGGTAATCGCCAAATGGGTGGACCGGATCAGTGGAACTGCTCTTCTTCGGTAGAGCCGGTCAGTGCGGTCACGCTGGATTTGCCGCCCTGAATCGCGGTGGTCACTTCGTCGAAGTAACCGGTGCCAACTTCCTGCTGGTGCGACACAAAGGTGTAGCCGCGGTCGCGTGCTGYGAATTCGGGCTCCTGCACCTTCTCGATGTATGCCGTCATGCCACGCTTGACGTAGTCCTGCGACAGGTCGTACATGTTGTACCACATGGAGTGAATGCCGGCGAGCGTGATGAACTGGTACTTGTAACCCATCGCGCCGAGCTCGCGCTGGAACTTGGCGATGGTGGCATCGTCGAGGTTTTTCTTCCAGTTGAACGATGGCGAGCAGTTGTAAGCCAGCATCTTGCCGGGGTGAACCTTGTGCACGGCATCGGCGAATTTCTTCGCGAAGTCAAGGTCAGGCGTACCGGTTTCGCACCACACCAGGTCGGCATAGTGGGCATAGGCGTTAGCGCGGGCTACTGCTTGCTCCAGGCCTTTGCGCGTCTTGTAAAAACCTTCAGCCGTGCGTTCGCCGGTCAGGAAAGGCTTGTCGATCTCATCGTAGTCGGAGGTCAGCAAGTCGGCGGCTTCCGCGTCGGTGCGGGCAATCACCAGCGTAGGCACACCGCAGACGTCGGCAGCCATGCGGGCGGCGATCAGTTTCTGGCAAGACTCGCGGGTGGGCAGCAATACCTTGCCGCCCATATGGCCGCACTTCTTGACGGAAGCCAACTGGTCTTCCCAGTGCACGCCGCCAGCGCCAGACTTGATCATGGCTTTCATGAGTTCGAATGCATTCAAGACACCGCCGAAACCGGCCTCGGCATCCGCCACGATAGGCGCGAAGTAATCGATGTACTCCTTGTCGCCAGCATCAATGCC
>NZ_JBFUBD010000418.1:0-2214 GCF_056405935.1 Polaromonas sp. P1_E3 | reverse complement strand
GCAGCGTGATTTCGTGGCCGAACACCAGCACCACACCGCAGTAGCTGATGGCCATGCCGATGATTTGCGGCCCGCCAACGCGGCGCTTGTACATCACCAGGCCGAGCAGCAGCACGAGGGTAGGGTTGAGATAAAGAATCAACCGTTCCAGCGACGCACTGATGAACGCCAGGCCGGCGAAGTCCAGAAAACTGGCAAGGTAGTAGCCCGTGAAACCCAACCACAGCACGCCCAGCCAGTCCTTGCGCGTGAGAGGCGGCTTGCCCCGGCTGGCCCACCAAGCCATCACGGCAAAGATGGGCAGCGCGAACAGCATCCGGTACATGATCAGCGTGACCGCATCGACGCCATAGCGGTAGGCCAGCTTGACGATGATGGCTTTGCCGCTGAAGGCAATCGCGCCAAAAGTGGCAAGCAGCAAACCAGGCGCTATGCTTTTTGTAGCTGCTTGCGCACGTCCTGCTTGGTCTGCAGGCATTTTTATAGCGGATTTGTCGGGCTTGTCGGTCAAGGTCGGTGCTTAGAAACCCACGGCCTGGCCGTCGCGGCGCGGATCGCTCGCCGCGACATAACCCTCGACCTTGGGATTGCCGGCGCGCCAGATGAACTGGCCGGCGCCGAAGTCCTGGTAGGAGTCGTTGATGACTTCCATGCGATGGCCGCGGTCGGCCAGGCCTTTCACGGTGCCCGGGTCCATCGTGGCCTCTACATTGATCTCAAGCCCGGCGTTGTAGCGCCAGCGCGGCGCATCGCACGCCGCTTGCGGGATCTGTCCGTAGTCCAGCATGCGCACCAGTGTCTGCATGTGGCCCTGCGGCTGCATGTTCGCGCCCATCACGCCATAGCTCATCACGGGTTGGCCATCCTTGCTGAGGAAGGCCGGAATGATGGTGTGGAAAGGCCGCTTGCCCGGTGCGACCTGGTTGGCGCCCGGTTGCACACTGAAGGCATGACCGCGGTTTTGCAGGCTGATGCCGAACTCGGGCTCGACGCAACCCGAACCAAAACCCATGTAGTTGCTCTGGATGAAGCTCACCATCATGCCGTTCTCGTCGGCCGCCGTGAGGTAGATCGTTCCGCCCTTGACGGGGTTGCCCGCACCAAAGTCCTGTGCCTTTTTCATGTCGATGAGTTTGGCACGGGACGTGAGGTACGCGTCATCGAGCATTTGCCCGGCCGTCACCTCCATTGACGAAGGCTCGGCCACGTATCGGTAAATATCGGCAAATGCCAGCTTCATGGCTTCGATCTGCAAATGCTGCGAATCCACGCCATCGACTGGCAGCCCGGCCACATCGAATTTATCGAGGATGCCCAGCGCGATCAGCGCCGCGATGCCTTGCCCGTTGGGCGGGATCTCGTGCAGGGTATAGCCCCGGTAATCCTTGCCGATGGGCTTGACCCATTCCGGTTTGTAACCTTCAAAGTCTTTGGCGGTGATGCTGCCGCCGTTTTGTGCGGAGAATTTTTCGATGGCCTGGGCGATGGCACCGCCGTAATACGCCGCGCCCCTGGTTTGCGCGATCGCCCGCAATGCGTTGGCCGCAGCCTTGAACTGGAACAGTTCACCGACATTCGGCGCCCGGCCCCAGGGAAGGAAAGATTGCGCAAAACCCGGCAGCGACTTCAACTCCTCCGTAGCGGCCGCCCACTTCTGCTGCACCACGGGCGGCAGCAAATAGCCGCGCTCGGCAATTTCAATCGCGGGCTCCATCAGGTCGGCGAAGGGCAGCTTGCCGAAGCGCTCGCTCAAGGCCACCCAACTGGCCACCGCTCCCGGTACGCTGACGGAATCCATGCCGCGCTTGGGAGGTGTCTGCGCATCGCTGCCGTATTTGCGCTTGAAGTAATCCGGCGTCCAGCTTTGCGGAGCGGTTCCCGAAGCATTCAGGCCGTGCAGTTCCTTGCCGTCCCAGAGGATGCAGAAAGCATCGCTGCCCAGCCCATTGCTGACCGGCTCGACGATGGTCATGGCGGCGGCTGCCGCGATCGCGGCATCTACTGCATTGCCGCCCTTGAGCATCATGCGCAAACCGGCCTGTGCGCCCAACGGATGCGAAGTGGAAACGACGTTCCGGGCAAACAGCGGCAGACGGGTGGAGGTGTAGGGGTTGCTGTAGTTGAAATTCATGGGTCACCTGTTGAAGGCAAGGAAAAAGAGGAAACCGGTGGGTCACGACTGGCAACCGGCGGGAAAGTAAAACTGATGGGCCT
>NZ_JBFUBD010000417.1:0-2222 GCF_056405935.1 Polaromonas sp. P1_E3 | reverse complement strand
GTCCACGGCATTTCGTGCGTCGCCTGCCTGGCGCGGCGAGATGTAAGGGAGCACGGGCTGTGCCAGGGTCATCGGAGGGTCTCCAGTACAGAAAGAAGTTCAGGGGGCAGCGGTGCCGGCCGGCGTGTGGCGCGGTCTACATAGACATGGATGAAGTGGCCTCGAGCCGCGCACAATGCGGCCTCGTCGCCGGGAAACAGCGCCACCTCATAACGCACGCTCGACGAACCCACATGCGCCACGCGGATGCCCGCGACAACAGGCTCGGGAAAAGCCAGCGGCGCAAAGTAGTTGCACTGGGTTTCGATCACCAGGCCGATCACGGCGCCGGTGTGGATATCGATGGCGCCGCGATCAATCAACAGGCCATTCACGGCGGTGTCGAACCAGCTGTAATAAACGACGTTGTTGACGTGACCATAAACATCGTTGTCGGACCAGCGGGTGCCGATGTCACGGAAGGCTTTGTAGGCGCCACGGGCTTCAGCTTGCGGGCGTGTCGGGGAGGTCATGAGGACCTATTCTGCCAGCGTGAACAGGGCCTGGCTGCGGCTGGACTTTTGGGCCGGCAGCCGGCCCGGTGTGYGGCCTGATCGGCAGGGGCTCATGCCCCAGCAATTCCGGCAAGCGGTTGGGGGAAGGCACGTTGTCACGCTGCAGCAAAATCCAGTGCCCGTAAGAGAACGGCGAAAAATGCAGGACGTCGCACACATGCGCACCCAGGCGCGCCGCCCAGTTGGGCAGCGGAATCTGCAGCGCGCGCGTGCCGGTGTAGTCGGCGCGAAGCTCACGCAGGTACTCGGCGTAGCCGTAGTGGCGGGTGCCGCCGAGTTCAACCTCTCGGTGGCCTTTCAGGGAAGAAAAAGATGCCAGCGCGGCGAACGCTTTTCCAAGATCGGTGGCAGCCATCGCCGCAATACCACCGCGCGCGCCGCGCGGAATGAAGTGCACCGGCGAGCGAGACAAACCACGCAGCCAACGGGCACCAAAGCCGCCCTCGCCGTCCAGCAAAGAGGGGCGCACGATGGCGTAGTCGCTGCCTGCCGCCGCGATGGCGCGTTCTCCCAACAGTTTGCTGGACAGGAACCGGCTCTTGGCGGCCTCATGCAAACCCAGGGCAGAGGTATGAATGAGCCGTATGCCTGCGGCTGCGCACGCGACGGCGAGCGCCGCAGGCGCACGATGGTGCACATGGTCATAGGACTCATTCGGACGCTGGCGCAGGATGCCCACGCAGTTGACGACCACATCGACCTCCTCCAGCAAAGGCGCCCATGCCCCCGGCTGCAGCAACTGCTCAAAGCGCGCCAGGCGCAGTGCGGCAAAGGGATACGCGCTTTCGTGGCGCTCGGGATGACGGCTGCCTATCGCCACTTGCGCGCCCGCGCCATGCAAGGCAGCCACGGCGTRCCGGCCAATGAAGCCGGTGCCACCCAACACCAACACACGAAAGGCACGGTCAGCAACGTTTTTCCGGGGTTCCGCAGGATCGGGCGACATGTTTGATGACGATTGGCTTGTTCTGATTTTTGGGGCGCCAGGATGGCCAAGGCAATGTAGCAGCAATCCGGGTGGACTACGGGTTCCAGCGCTTCCAGTATTCGAGGGCTACCCGGTAGGTATTCATCTGCACCTGAACCGTCTCGTCGATGTTGATGCCGTAGCCACCCGCCATGGAAAACGCCAGCGGTATGCGGCGCTGCCAGGCCCAGTCAAACACGCGCCGGTCGCGCGCCTCCAGGCCGTCAAAGCTCAGGGCCAGCCGTCCCAGCCGGTCGCCTTCGTACGGGTCAGCACCCGCCAGAAACAGCACCAGCCCCGGTTCAAAACGCCGCTCCAGTTCGTCGAGCGCGTGCTCCAGTGCCTGCAGGTAAGCGGCGTCACCGCAGCCGTCCGGCAGATCGACATCGAGGTCGCTGGCTTCTTTTCGAAACGGAAAATTCTTCTGTCCATGCATCGAGAGCGTGAACACGCTCTCGTCTTCCTGGAAGATGCTGGCTGTGCCGTTTCCCTGATGAACGTCCAGGTCAATGATGGCGACCTGCATCGGCTTGCGCTCGTGACGATAACGCCGCGCCCACTCTGCCTGCATCAACCTTGCGGCCACGGCTGCATCGTTGAAAACGCAAAAGCCCCCTCCCTTGCCCGCATAAGAGTGGTGAGTGCCGCCCGCCAGATTGGCGGCCACGCCCTCACCCGCCCGGCCCATGGAACCCATGGCC
>NZ_JBFUBD010000416.1:0-2233 GCF_056405935.1 Polaromonas sp. P1_E3 | reverse complement strand
TGCACCAGCAACGGGCCGTTTTTCTTGGGGTTGCTGGTTTTTGATTGAGAGGAAAACCATGTTGAAGCAACCTGCCAGCAAGTACCCCGCCTTTGCGCCTGTCGCCTTGCGTGATCGCACATGGCCCGACGCTGTCCTGACGCAAGCGCCTGTCTGGCTCAGCACCGACCTGCGCGACGGCAATCAGGCGCTGATTGAGCCCATGGATATGGCGCGCAAACTGCGCATGTACGGACAACTGCTGCGGATCGGCTTCAAGGAAATTGAAGTTGGCTTTCCTGCTGCCTCGCAGATCGAATTTGATTTTGTGCGCCACTTGATCGAGAACGACATGGTTCCCGACGATGTCACCATCCAGGTCATGACGCCTGCGAAAGAGCCGCTGATACGCCGCACGATGGAAGCAGTAGGGGGCGCCAGGCGAGTGATTGTGCACCTGTATAACGCAACCTCGCCCCTGATGCGCGACGTGGTTCTCGGTATGGACGAGGACCAGATCGTGGAATTGGCCACCAGCCATGCGCGGCTGATTCAGGATCTGGCCCATACCCAACCCGGTACGCAGTGGACGTTCCAATATTCCCCCGAGCATTTTTCGGGCACCGAATTAGTGTTCTCCAAGCGAGTGGTGGATGCGGTGACCGAGGTATGGCAGCCCACGGCTGGTCACCCTTGCATCATTAATTTGCCGACCACGGTCGAGCATTCCACTCCCAACGTTTTTGCCGACATGATCGAGTGGATGCATCGCCACATCGCCCGGCGGGATGCGGTGGTGCTGTCGGTTCATCCGCACAATGATCGCGGTACCGGTGTGGCGGCAGCTGAATTGGCGCTGATGGCCGGCGCGCAGCGAGTGGAGGGCTGCCTGTTTGGCAACGGTGAGCGCACCGGCAATCTGGATATCGTCAACGTGGCGCTCAATCTGTATACCCAGGGTGTGGCACCCAATCTCGACTTTTCCAGTATCGATGAAATCCGCCGCACGGTAGAGCATTGCAACCAGCTGCCGGTGCATCCTCGCCACCCCTATGTCGGCGAGCTGGTCTACACCTCTTTTTCCGGCACGCACCAGGACGCCATCAAGAAAGCGTTTGCTGTGCAGAAAGAGGGCGCTGCCTGGGCTGTCCCGTATTTGCCCATCGACCCGAAAGACCTGGGGCGCAGTTATGAGGCGGTGATTCGCGTCAACAGCCAGTCGGGCAAGGGCGGTATCGCGTATCTGCTGGAAAGCGAATACGGCCTCGAATTGCCGCGCCGCCTTCAGATCGAGTTCAGCCAGGCCGTGCAGGCCGTGATGGACAACGCAGGCAAGGAACTCACAGCGCAAGACCTGTGGCAGTTGTTCGATGCGGAGTATGGCGTGGCCAGCGCCGCGGCGCCGCAGGTGCAGCAAGCCGTGTCGGCTGGCGGCGTGGCCTTGACCGCGAAGGTACAAATGGCTGGCAAGATGCAGCACATTATCGGGGAGGGCGCTGGTCCCATTGAGGCCTTTGTCAACGGCTTGAACGCCGCACTGGGCACCACGGTGCGCGTGCTGGACTACCATGAGCACGCCCTTGGCTCGGGTGCCGATGCCCGCGCTGTGGCCTATCTGGAGCTGCGCGTTGATGAAAAGCATACGGTGTTTGGCGTCGGCATGGACGCGAATATCGTCTCGGCGTCTTTGAAGGCTATCCTGTCCGGGTGGCAACGTGCCCAAATGCGCCAGGCTTCCGGCGAAAATACGCCCTGCGCCGTTTTGGCCTCGTCCAGCTAAGAATTCTTCAGGAGCCTCACCATGACAGACAAACTCATTATTTTTGATACCACTTTGCGCGACGGGGAGCAGTCGCCCGGCGCCTCCATGACCAGGGACGAAAAACTGCGGATCGCACGCCAGCTTGAGCGCCTGAAGGTTGACGTGATTGAGGCCGGTTTTGCCGCCAGTTCCAACGGTGATTTCGAGTGCGTGAAGGCCATCGCAGAAGTCGTCAGGTCCTCCACCATCTGCTCGCTGGCACGCGCCAACGACAGGGACATCTCGCGTGCCGCAGAGGCGCTGAAGCCCGCAGCCTCGGGGCGTCTGCACCTCTTCCTTGCCACGAGTGCGCTGCACATGGAAAAGAAGCTGCGCATGACCCCCGACCAGGTGTTCGAGCAGGCCAAGCTGTCGGTGCGCTTTGCCAAAAACCTGATGGGCGATATCGAGTTCAGCCCGGAAGACGGCTATCGCTCCGACCCCGACTTCCTG
>NZ_JBFUBD010000415.1:0-2244 GCF_056405935.1 Polaromonas sp. P1_E3 | reverse complement strand
GCTATCAAGTATATAGCTGGTTGCGCTCGTCCTTATTGGGTTCCAGCCACTTTTCGCGGTAAATCCAGATCACTGCGCTGCCGGAGGCTGTAAGCCCAGCAAGGTGGCCAGCGCTGCCGTTGGCAATGAGCCTTCCTGAGACACCGTAGCGCCAGTCTGCGCGTGGGTTCCGACGATGGTAGGAATCGAGGCAAAACCCAGCCTGGTCATGAGCTCGGTGTTTTTGGTGACGGCTTCTTTTTGCGCGTCGATGTTGCTGGCCGCACTGATGCCGCCGCGGCGGGCCTGAAGCGAGGTTTCATGCTCGTCCATGGCGGCCACCGGGTCGCTGGCTGCCAGCAGTGTGGCGCCCTGAGAGGTACTGGCGGCGTTGAGCAGGCCGACAGGAATCCAGACAAACCTGGCTTGGGACTTCAGCGGTTTTGCTGCTTCCCACAGTGCGCCGCAGTGCGGGCATTGCGCGTCGAAAAACACATACACCGTGTGCTTGCTCATCAAGGCGCCGGCTGAAAAGCCTTTCGCGCCGGCTTCAATGGCGGCGACGGACACTGGTTCGGTGGCCGCTTTTGCCGGTGGACTGCCGGCTGCGGTGCCAGGCGCGTCATTACAGCCTGCAAGCAGCAAGCCAGCGGCGATGGTGGCAACCAGGGAAAGTCGGGAAATGAGTTTGGACATCATCGAAAGCCGTGAAAACAGCGGTAAATAGGGGGTGGCCAAGGATAGCGCAGCGGCGCTATTTCGACAGCTTGTCCGCCAATTCACCCGCCAGCATGAAGAACTCCGGTGCGCGCTGCACCGACACGTGGGTGGCGTTCATTGCATACGTGACCCGGGTCTTGACGCCGCGCGCCTGCAGCGCCCTTGCATAGGCCTCGCTGAATTGGGGCAAGGTGTTTTCGTCCTTGTTGCCGACCACCATGCTGATCAGCGTACCGGAGCTGATTTTTTCCGCTTCAGCCAGCGGAGAGAGGCTGCGGCTCCAGGCACCGGACTTGCCCGCAGAGCTGCTGCGCCATTGCCGCCATGCCGGCACATCGCAGGGGCAGGCGGCCAGCAGGTAGGCGTCGGCGCTGCCGGGAAAGCGGCTGGCGACCAGCGCCGCCATGGCCGCGCCGCCCGAATGACCGATCAGCAGGATCTTTTTGTCGTAATGAAGGTTGCGCAGGTTGCTCAGTGCGGCGGCAACAATCTCGACGTTCTCGG
This sequence comes from Polaromonas sp. P1_E3, assembly GCF_056405935.1. Classification (NCBI taxonomy): domain Bacteria; kingdom Pseudomonadati; phylum Pseudomonadota; class Betaproteobacteria; order Burkholderiales; family Comamonadaceae; genus Polaromonas; species Polaromonas sp. P1_E3. The sequence goes on along the minus strand of NZ_JBFUBD010000415.1, from coordinate 1,041 downwards.
ACGTGTAGTCGTCGTCTCCGGCGCCGGACTGACCGTCTGACACGCCCAGGCCACTGCGGTAGCCGGGCCGTTGCATGGCAATGGTGACGGCCTGAAGCTTTTCAGTCAGCATGGCGGCCGTACCGCTGTCGGCCTTCAGTTCAATGCGCCCGCCGTTGTCGCCGTGCAGAAAGACCACCAGGACTTTGAACCTGGCGCGCGCGGTTGGCGTTGCGGCGGTGGCTGCGTCAGGCGCCAGCCTGCGAATCACCACGCAATGACTGATATCCCCTGCCCGCTCCGTCCCGTCGGCAAATTTTCCGTCCGGACATTTCGCCACTTTCATTTGATCCGCCAGCGCGCCCGCCCCCGCCAAGCCAAGCATCAGGCTGATAACCGCAAGGCAGCCGCGGCGCATCAGGCTCCGCGCAACGCGGCTTTCAGTTGCTGGCCAATTTCAGGCTTGTCGGCAAACGGATCCGTCGGGTTGCGCGCCTGCAGTACATCTTCAAGCCGGGTCTGTACGGAGTTGATGGCCTTGGGGTGGCTGTAGATGTAGAACTGGTTCTTCGCAATGGCGTCAAACACCAGTTTCGCCACATCGGCGGCGCTCACCTTGCCGGAACCGACCGCCTTGCCGGTCATGGCCTGCTGGATCATCTGGCTCCTGGTGGGCTTTTCCGCACCCAGTTCGGCCGGGCGGTTGCGGTGGCTCATGCCAATGCCCGTGGCGACAAAAAACGGGCACAGCACCGAGGCACCGACCTGGTCGGTCACGAGGCCCAGGTCCTGGTACAGGGTTTCGCTTAAGGAAACCACGGCGTGCTTGCTGACGTTGTAGACGCCCATGTTGGGCGGATTCAGCAGGCCGGCCATGCTGGCGGTGTTGACGATGTGGCCTCGCCAGGCCGGGTCTTTGGCGGCGGCTTCCAGCATCATCGGCGTGAAGATGCGCACGCCGTGGACCACGCCCATGACGTTGACGCCCAGCACCCATTCCCAGTCCTTGACGCTGTTTTCCCAGATCAGGCCGCCCGAACCGACACCGGCATTGTTAAAAAC
>NZ_JBFUBD010000414.1:0-2249 GCF_056405935.1 Polaromonas sp. P1_E3 | reverse complement strand
GAAATGGTCAAACGGGTGGAGGCATCACGCCCCGCCATCGCCTACCTGATCCTGACCGGCAGCCGCATCTCCCCCCTGGACACCGTGCGCGGCTGGTTTGGCGGCGCACGCGGCAGCCTGCGCAAACCGCTGCACCCCGGAAAGCTCAAACGCCTGCTGCGCAGCGTCGAGTGAAGGTGCTCATTACGCCTTGACTGCTATTTATTTGATAGCTGCTTGCGCTCGTCCCTTATAGGTTTGAAGCCTATTTTCCCTGGAAAATTCAGGTATTGACGATCAGCGCGGGCAGGGCATGCTGCGGCATCAGCGCTTCCGCCAGCCGCTGTTCAATCGGCAAAGGTTCCGCGTGCAGCTTCGCCGCCAGCAACTCCCCGCATAGCGCGGCAAATGTCAGCCCGCGTGAACCCATGCCGCTGCACACCCACAGGCCCGGGCTTTCTTCCAGCGGACCCAGCGCAGGCAAGCGGCTGGGCGTGGCGCAGCGCACGCCCGCCCAGGACTGAACCTTTCCTGGCTCAAACTGTTCGGCCAGTGCACGGGCGGTTTGCGGCAGCAGGGTTTGCAGCCGGCCGAAATTGTGCTGGTCGTCCTCAGGCCGTGTTTCGGCCTGGGTGTTATCGCGTTCAAAGCTGGAGCCCATGATCCAGGCCAGGCCGCCGGCCTTGCCGGACAAGGGCACGGCAGGCACAAGGCTGCCATGGCCGTTCACGGGAAAGGGCGGCAACGCATCGGCTGTGCCGGGCTCGTGCAGGCCCCAGCTCACCTGGCCCCGGATAGCCTGCAGCGCCAGCTCGCTGGCCTTGTTCGTTGCGGCGCTGGCTGCCAGTTCGAGGCTGGCAAACCCGGCCGCCACCACCACGAGTTCGGCGCGGGCCAGCTCCCGGCCCTGTGCATCCAGAACCTGCCATGCCCCCGAGGCCTGGTTCAGGCGGCTCACCGTTGATCGGCCGTGCGACAGCACACCCGGCCCCGCCAGCCAAGCGTCGACCAGGGCAGCCGGCCGGATCCAGCCAGCCTGCGCATGCCACAGCGCGGGCGTATCCGGCGGCAGGCCGCATTGCCTGAGCTGGGAAGCGTCGGCTGGCCCGGTCCAGTCGCCGGCGGCATCGGCCCAGTCTGTTTGCCAGGCTTCGGGCCTTTTGCGCGGGTGCTCCACCGCGTGCTCCAGCACGCCGGTGTGGCCCCAGTCGCCGGCCCGCAGCAAGGTTTCGGCCTGCTGCAGCGTGGCGCGAATGCCATGGCGCGACAGGCGCGAGAGCGGGTTATCGTCGGGCGAGACATGCGGCGCCAGCAAACCGGCAGGCAGGCCGGAGGCCCCGGCGGCGGGCTCTTCTGCTGCGTCCAGCACCACGACTTCCCAGCCGCGGCGCGCCAGGCTGGCCGCCACGGCCGCACCGGCCAGGCCGGCGCCAATCACCACGCAGCGGGCTGGTGTCCGGCGTGCGGGGGAGGGCTGCGCTTTTTTAGGTTCCCACGCCGGGTTGAATTCGCCCTGCAGGTTGTCCCGCTTGGGCGGAATGCCGGGCACCTTGTTGACCACAAATCCGCATTGCGCCAGAGCGTCGCGCACGCTGCGTGCGATCGTCCAGGTGGCAATGCGCGTGCCGCGCCGGCAGCAGCGCGCCACCGCCTTGAAGGTATGCAGGTCCCAGATGTCGGGGTTGCGCTGCGGGCTGAAGCCGTCCAGGTAGACCGAATCGGCCTCAAACGATTGCTCGCGCAGCACGGCCTTGGCGTCGCCGATGCACAGCGTCAGCAGAAGCTGGCCCCCCTCAAACACCAGCCGGTGAAAGCCCGGCAGCAGGCCCCATAGCTGGCGCTGCAGCTGTTCGGCGAAAGGCAGCAATTCAGGATGCGTTTGCGCGCTGCGCAGCACGTCGCCGGCGCTGGCCGGGAAGGCTTCGGTCGAGACGAAATGCAGCAGGCGGGGGCGCTCGGGGTCGGCTTTCCAGGCGGCCCAGGTCACGAGGAAATTCAGGCCCAGGCCGAAGCCGGTTTCAAGAACAGTCCATTGCGGCTGGCCTGCCCAGGCTTCGGGCAGGCCGCAGCCCTTGAGGAAGACTTCTTTGGCCTGGTCCAGCCCGCCCAGCTCGCTGCGGTAACGGTCGCCAAAGCGCGGGCTGTAGGGGCTGCCGCCGGCGGTGCCGTCGTCCAGCCACTCGATGCGCTCGGGCATGCCGCCGGATCAGGGGGCGGGGGTAGGGGGGACGTAGCCTTGTACTGCGTCGGCGCCGTCACCGAAGAAATGC
>NZ_JBFUBD010000413.1:0-2268 GCF_056405935.1 Polaromonas sp. P1_E3 | reverse complement strand
GGTTGCCGCAGGCGCAGGCCCCGGCCAGCAGGCTGCGCTCTTCTTCCACGAGGTCCTGCGGAAAACAGTCGGAGGCCAGCATCAGGTAGCGCTGATTGGCATCATCAGACCAGCGGACCGCGGCGGCATCAGCCTTCATCACGGCGCGCACGCGCTGGGCAAAGCCGCGCGCCAGCTCATCAATGCTGCCCGCCTGGGCCAGAAAAGCGCTGACCTTGTAGAGCGCCTCCAGCCGAACGCGCTGCGCCTCAATACGCCGTGTCTTGGCCTCGACCTTTGCTTCCAGTCCTTCATAAAGCGATTGCAGGGTGGCCGCCATATGGTTAAAGCCGGCCGCCACCTGGCCAAACTCATCCACGGTGTCGACCTCGATGCGCGTCCTGAAGTCTCCCGACTCCAGCTTGTGCAAACCCTGCCGGAGCTGCCCCAAGGGGTTGATCACATACATGTAGCCGGTGTAAAGCATGATGACCGCCCCACCGATAGCCAATGCCATCATCAGGAGCTGGAACAGGTTCAAAATGGCTGTCAGGCGGGACAGGTGTTGTTCGATCGCCAGCACCAGGCGGTCGCTGGCCTCCACAAACTCGCCACCTGCCTTCAGCAGGACCTGTGCATCCGGAGCGGGCTCGGCCAGCCACAGATGCCGCTGATCACGCCACAAGGACTCGACAGCTGCAAAACGCTGGTGCAACTGGTCGTCCCACGGCACAAACAGCGGCCGGGACGGATCGCCCTCGCGCAACAACGCCAGGCTCTCATCGAACCGGGCTACCAGGCCCTGCCGTTCGGCACGCTCCACCCCCGCCTGCACAGCACTGACCAGCCGCCAGGTTTGCATGCGCATACGTCCGGCCTCGTTCACCGCCGCAGCGCCGCCTTCAAGCTGCCAGGTTACCCACAAGGTCAGCCCTATGGATGCCAACGCGACGATCAGAAGGCTCGCACCTATGCGGATGAGTTTTTTGGACAGGGAAGCCGTGTGCATGTCAGGAGCGTAACGCTGATCAGAGTGATGCGCTAGTTAAATAGCCCTTCAATTCCCTCCCGAGCGCTATACCGGTCTATTCTGGAGCGACATGTTGATGGTCGACAATTGCATCCTCACGTGAACTTTGTTGTCCTAGGCTAGCTCACCCCAAATCGAGCCATTGCTCATATTCCCACTAGCACGACTTCACGGCCTTCTTGGTTGGGCGGTGGAAAAGGTCTCCTCTCATAGCACCGCATGAAGAAGAGACCGTAAAGACCTAGCAGATCGCATTTTTCTCCCCCCCCCGTTCTATAAGCTTAAAAAGAAAGGTCGTCAACCCGAGGTGCACACGCACCTCAGGCTGACTACCATCTAATTTAGCGAATGGTGCATTACTCTGAACTGGGTTCCTTCTGCTACAGGACGGTAAGGGTCACTTAGCCCCACCCATCAAACCAGCTCGTGGCAACTGCACGCTTTGCATGCACAGTGGCCATCGCATCAGCACGACCAGCGGGAGAACCCGACTTCGTGGCATAAAGCCTATGCTGGCGGTGAAACACCCTAGAGTTGGAGCGCTAGGTGAGCTGCTTGTGGACTGGCTTTTGCCGACGCCATATATGCCAGCCCCATACGCCACTCAGGACTTAGCGCCGGGCAGCGCGTTCAGCGGGATGCGAAGGTAAGACACGCCATTGTCGTCGGGCGGCGGGAGCAGCCCCGCACGCACGTTCACCTGCAGGGATGGCAAGATCAGGGTGGGCATTTCGAGGGTGGCGTCCCGCGCCGTGCGCATCCGGACGAACGCGTCTTCGGTGACACCGTCATGCACATGGATGTTCTTCTCGCGCTGTTCACCGACGGTCGTTTCCCACGCGGGCTTTCGCGCCTGCGGCGGATAGTCGTGACACACAAACATCGTCGTATCCCGCGGCAGTTCCAGCAGCCGGTGGATGGAACGGTAAAGTTGGTGGGCATCGCCGCCTGGAAAATCAGCGCGTGCCGTACCCACGTCGGGCATAAAGAGCGTATCGCCCACGAAAACAAGGTCCTCCACCGCGTAGGCCATGTCAGCCGGCGTATGGCCGGGCACAAGCAGCGCGGTAACCTCCAGCTGTCCGATCCTGAAGCGCTCGCCGTCTTTGAACAGGTGGCCGAACTGGCTGCCGTCCGGCAGAAAAGTGCGCTCCAGGTTGAAGAGCTTCTTGAATACCGCTTGCACCTGAATAATGTTCTCGCCGATCGCGATCTTTCCGCCGACAGCCTGCTGCAGGTAGCGGGCTGCCGAAAGATGG
>NZ_JBFUBD010000412.1:0-2281 GCF_056405935.1 Polaromonas sp. P1_E3 | reverse complement strand
GGCCGAACCTGTCGGGAATACGCCGGAGCAGTTTGGCGCGTTCATGAAAAGCGAAATGGCGAAATATGAAAAAGTGGTGAAGGCGTCAGGTGCGAAAGTGGACTGAGCGGATGGGCGAACGCCCGGGCCTGCCAAATTCGTGAAATTCAAGCGCTTTAGTGCCACAGCCCTTTCTGGCCGGGCGCCAGCAGCTATTAAATTCATAGCGCTACAGCTCGAAAATCCTTAGGCACTACTAGCACCTCAAAGAAAAAGGCCGGCACCCGTCTAGGGAGCCGGCCTTTTCTTATTGCCGTCGCAATGGGCTCTTACCCAGCCGGGGCCGCGGAACCGGCTTTGCCGGGCCGCAGGCGCAGCGGCCCCCTCGGGGGGCAGGGAGCTACACGCAGTGAGCGACCGTGGGGGCTCATTTCATGACCCGATCCCCGTATCGAATGCTTTTCAGCGAACCGCCCTCAAACAGCAGCATGGTCATGAACTGCCCGTAACCCGGGTTGTAAGTCCACTCTTCCACCTGCTGGCAGGTGTTGACCGTTACGTTGGTGGTCGTATTGGCGGTAGAACCCGGGGTGTTCGGTGTGACGACGGTCGAGCTGGACACGGTGTCTTGCGCGGGCTTGCAGAAAGTGTCTTTCATGACGGGCTCCCCACATTTCTGCAAGACCGTGCCTTTGGAATTGCCGATCTGCGCCAGGTCGCCCTTGCAGCGCAGTGACTGGGCTGAAGCGCCGGTGAAAAAAGATGAGGCCAGGAAGGCGAACATCACAACAGCGGTGCGAACAACATAGCGGTTCATTTTTTGCCTCCTCGGGGTTCAACAGGGTGCGCATAGCGCGCACCATCCGGACTTTATGCGCAAAGATTTGACGCGGCAAGGCATTATTTATGCCTTGCGCGCCTCAAAACAGGTTTGCATGCAACCCCGCATCGCTGCCGGGGTGGCACTCCTACTCGCCGAGGTAGGCCGCTCGCACACGCGGGTCGTTGAGCAGCTGTTTCGCGTCACCGTTCATGGTGACGTTGCCTGACTCCATGACATAGCCGCGGTTGGCAATGCCGAGTGCGCGGCTGGCGTTCTGCTCAACGAGCAGCACCGTCACACCGCGGGCGGAAACGTCTTTCACGACCTCGAAAATCTTGTCGACCATGATGGGGGACAGGCCCATCGAGGGCTCGTCGAGCAGCAGCACTTTGGGGCGGCTCATCAGCGCGCGGCCCATGGCCAGCATCTGCTGTTCACCGCCCGACATGGTGCCTGCCAGCTGGTCCTTGCGCTCCCGCAGGCGCGGAAACAGCACGAACATCTTTTCCATGTCTTCGGCGACACCGGCCTTGTCGCTACGGATGTAAGCACCCATCTGCAGGTTTTCGGTGATGGTCATGCGGGTGAACACGCCGCGGCCTTCCGGCACCATGGCCAGGCCCTCTTTGACCAGGTCCCAGGCGCCGCGGCCCTTGATGCTTTTACCGAGGTATTCAATGTCACCGCCCAGCATCGGAAGCGTGCCGGTGATGGCTTTCATGGTGGTGGTCTTGCCGGCGCCGTTGGAACCAATCAGCGTGACCAGTTCGCCGTCGTTGACTTCGAAGTCAACGCCCTTGACTGCCTGGATGCCGCCGTAGGCGACCTTCAGGCCGGTCACTTTAAGGAGTGTATTTGCTGCCATGTTGTTGTTTTCCTTCAATGACCGGTGCCCAGATAGGCGGTGATCACTTTTTCGTCCTTTTGTACATCCGCGGGCGCGCCTTCGGCAATCTGCTTGCCATAGTCGAGCACGGTGACGCGGTCGCACAGGCCCATGACCAGCTTCACATCGTGTTCGATCAGCAGGATGGTGCGGTTGTCCTTGCGGATGCGGTCAATCAACTCGCGCAACTGCACTTTTTCGGTCGCGTTCATGCCGGCGGCCGGTTCGTCCAGCGCGATCAGCTGCGGGTCGGTGGCAAGCGCCCGGGCAATTTCCAGGCGGCGCTGGTCACCGTAGCTCAGGGTGCGCGCCTTGAAGTCGGCGTATTTGCCAATGCCCACGTAGTCGAGCAGTTCCTGCGAGCGCTTGGCAATGGCAGCTTCTTCCTGCTTGAAGCCCGGCGTGCGCAACACGGCGCCCATCAAGCCCGAGTGGGTACGGATATGACGGCCGACCATGACGTTTTCCAGCGCGGTCATGTCAGCAAACAGCCGGATGTTCTGGAAGGTACGGGCAATGCCGGCCTTGGCCACTTCATGCACGGCCGTGGGCTTGTAGGGCTTGCCGGCGAGCTCAAAGGTGCCGCCATCAGG
>NZ_JBFUBD010000411.1:0-2286 GCF_056405935.1 Polaromonas sp. P1_E3 | reverse complement strand
ATGCCGATCTCGAGCAGTTTTACAAAGCCAACGAGAAGCTTTTTCAGGCGCCGGAACAGGCCACCATTGAATACGTCGTGCTTGACATCGAGACCGTCAAAAAAGCTGTCACCGTCAACGAAGCCGATCTCAAGACCTACTATGAGCAGAATATCCAGCGCCTGGGCGGCACCGAAGAGCGCAGGGCCAGCCACATCCTGATTGCCACGCCAAAGACCGCATCGGCAGCCGATCGTGAAAAGGCAAAGGCCAGGGCAGAGGAATTGCTGGCACAGGTCAGGAAGGCGCCTGATACTTTTGCCGAGGTGGCTCGCAAGAATTCCCAGGACACGGGTTCTGCGCCTGCCGGCGGCGATCTCGATTTTTTCGCACGCGGTTCCATGGTCAAGCCGTTCGAGGACGCAGCCTTTGCGATGAAAAAAGGCGACATCAGCAATGTGGTGGAGTCGGAGTTCGGCTACCACATCATCAAGCTGACGGACATCAAGGCGCCGAAGCGGCCCGCGTTCGAAGAGATGAAACCGCAACTGGAAGCCGATCTCCGCAAGCAGGAAGCCCAGAAGAAGTTCGCCGAAGTCGCCGACGTCTTTACCAACGGTGTCTATGAGCAGCCCGACAGCCTCAAGCCTGTGGCGGACCGGCTGAAGCTGGAAATCAAAACAGCCAGCAATGTTGTTCGGCAGCCCAAAGCCGGTGCACCGGGTGTACTGTCCAATCCAAAATTCCTGGGCGCGCTTTTTTCGCCCGATGCGATCGAAAAGAAGCGCAATACCGAAGCCGTTGAAACAGCGCCCAGCCAGCTGGTTTCAGGYCGCATCAYCCAATACACCCCGGCACGCACCCAGCCTTTCGCTGAGGTGAAGGATGTTGTGCGCCAGCGCTGGGTTGCCCAGCGCAGCGCCGAAGAAGCACGCAAGGAAGGCGAGGCCAAGCTGGCTGCGTGGAAAGCTGCGCCGGCATCCGCGACCGCCCTGGCTGCACCCGTGGTCGTGTCACGCGAGCAGACCCAGAAACTCCCCAACCCCGTAATTGACGCGGCGTTGCGCGCCGATGCCGCCGCCCTGCCGGCGTTTGCCGGGGTTAGTCTGGGCGCGCAGGGTTACGTTGTGATCAAGGTCAACAAGGTAGTGCCGCGCGAAGCGCCGCTTGAGGCGGCAGCCAGGCAGGAACGCGGCCAGTACGCGCAGTGGTGGACCGCCGCGGAAAACCTGGCGTATTACAACGGCCTGAAAGAACGCTTCAAGACGAAAATCATGGTGACAAAGCCGCCTGTCGCCAAGGCGAACGGAGAAGAAGTCGTCACCCAGTAAATTGCAGCGGCTTTGCCGCTATAATGCAGGGCTCCGGTGGCTGTAGCTCAGTTGGTAGAGTCCAGGATTGTGATTCCTGTTGTCGTGGGTTCGAGCCCCATCAGCCACCCCAGTATTTGAAGTCCCGCTTGCCGCACGGCTCGCGGGACTTTTCCATTTGGGCCTGCGCAGCCGCCTTGCACAGGCGCACAGCGCACAGGCGGGGCCAAGCCTAGTTCACCATCACCAGCTTGCCTTTAACGCCACGTGAGCCCATGTGGGCGTACGCGGCTTTCAGCTCGGCCATGGGCATGGTGCGGTCAATGACAGGTTTGATTTTGCCTTGGGCATACCAGCCGGCCAGCTCGGCCATCATGGCTGCGTTGGCTTTTGGCTCGCGTTTGGCGAAGTCACCCCAGAACACGCCGACGATGGATGCGCCCTTGAGCAGTGTGAGGTTCAGTGGCAGGGACGGGATAGGGCCCGCAGCAAAACCCACCACCAGATAACGCCCCCGCCAGGCGATGGAGCGGAAAGCCGGCTCGGAAAAATCGCCGCCGACCGGGTCGTAAATGACATCCGGACCTTTGCCGTCAGTCAGCACCTTGATTTCATCGCGCAGGTTCTTCGCGGTGTAGTTGATGGTGGCGTCCGCACCGATGGATGTGCACAGGGCGCATTTCTCGTCGGTGGATGCAGCCGCAATCACACGCGCGCCGGCGGCCTTGGCGATCTGTATGGCCGCAGTGCCCACACCGCCTGCCGCGCCGAGCACCAGTACCGTTTCACCCGCCTTGAGTTGTGCGCGGTCCATCAATGCATGCCACGAGGTTGCGTAAATCATGATGAAAGCGGCGGCATCCACGAAGGAGAAACCTTTGGGTAGCGGCATGCACAGGGCCGCCGGAGCCAGGGTGTGTGTGCCGAATCCGCCTGTGCCGGAGAGGCACGCCACGTTTTGCCCCACCTGGAGGTGCGTGACGCCTTCACCCACGGC
>NZ_JBFUBD010000410.1:0-2287 GCF_056405935.1 Polaromonas sp. P1_E3 | reverse complement strand
GGCCTGGCCTACAAGGGCTCGACCGGCGACATGAATTACGCGGTGCGCAAGTTTCCGGGCTACGGCAAGCTCTCGGGCAAGTCGCTCGACGAGCTGCGTGCCGGCGAGCGCGTTGCCGTACTGGATGGCAAGGAAGACCCGCTGGACTTCGTGCTCTGGAAAAGCGCCAAGGCCACTGAACCCGACGACGCCAGGTGGGACAGCGCCTATGGCCCCGGCCGCCCGGGCTGGCACATTGAGTGCTCGGCCATGTGCCGCGGCACCCTGGGCGAGACCTTCGACATTCACGGCGGCGGCGCGGACCTGCAGTTCCCGCACCACGAAAACGAAATCGCGCAGAGCGAAGGCGCCAACGGCAAGCCGCTGGCACGCTTCTGGGTGCACAACGGCTTTGTGCGCGTTGACAACGAGAAGATGTCCAAGTCGCTGGGCAACTTCTTCACCATCCGTGAAGTACTGGCCAAATACGATGCCGAAACCGTGCGGTTTTTCATCGTTCGCGCCCACTACCGCAGCGCGCTGAATTACAGCGATGCCCACCTGGACGATGCGCGCAATTCGCTCAAGCGGCTGTACACGTCGCTTGATCTGGTCAAGCCCGCCGCGCTGCCGACCGACTGGGCGCACCCGTTTGCGCAGCGCTTCAAGGCGGCCATGGACGAAGACTTCGGAACGCCGGAGGCCGTGGCTGTGTTGTTCGAGTTGGCTGGTGAGGTCAACCGGACGGGCTCTGCCGAACTTGCCGGGCTGCTGAAAAACCTGGGCGGCTGCCTGGGCCTGCTGCAAGGCGCTCCTGGCGCCTACCTTCAGGCCGGCGCTGGCCTGGACGACGCCAGCATCCAGCAGCTGATCGCGCAGCGTGCAACCGCCAAGCTGGCAAAAGATTTCGCCGAAGCCGACCGTATCCGCAAGGACCTGCTGGCCAAAGGTATCGTGTTGAAGGATTCGCCCGCCGGCACCACCTGGGAGGTGCAGTCGTGACACTCTGGACGGCCCTTTCACCCTCTTTTTCATGCCATTTCGGTCTCCAGGCCAATAAGGGCGGGCGCAAGCAGCTATGAAAAAGATAGTGAAAAGCGGCCCGGCCAGTGCTGAACTGGCCGACGTTCCCGAGCCGGCGACCACGGTGCCCACCTATTGGGCCGAGGCTTGCAAGCACCTGGTGAAAAAAGACCGGGTGATGAAGCGGCTGATTCCCCAGTTTGGCGACGCCTGCCTGCAAACACGCGGCGATGCCTTTGGCACCCTGGCGCGCAGCATTGTGGGCCAGCAGATTTCGGTCAAGGCGGCGCAAAGCGTCTGGGCCAAATTTTCGGCATTGCCCAAAAAAGTGACGCCTGCCAATGTGCTGCGCCTGAAGGTCGACGACATGCGCGCCGCCGGCTTGAGCGCGCGCAAGGTCGAATACCTGGTCGACCTTGCGATCCACTTTGACGCCGGCACCGTCCACGTCAAGGACTGGGCGGCAATGGACGATGAGGCCATCATTGCGGAGCTGATCGCCATTCGCGGCATCGGCCGCTGGACGGCCGAGATGTTTTTGATTTTTTACCTGATGCGTCCCAATGTCCTGCCGCTGGACGATGTGGGGCTGATCACCGGCATCAGTCAGAATTACTTTTCGGGTGAATCCGTCAGCCGAAGCGACGCGCGAGAGGTGGCCGCCGCCTGGTCGCCCTACTGCAGCGTGGCAACTTGGTATATTTGGCGCTCTCTGGACCCATTACCGGTTCTGGGTACCCCCACGGGTACCGAGCAAATTTAAGTTTCATGAAGCCCTGAGGAGCAGCACATGGCGAAGAAGACCTTCCTCGATTTCGAGCAACCGATTGCGGAGCTTGAAGGAAAAATTGAAGAGCTGCGCTACGTACAGACCGAGTCAGCCGTCGATATTTCAGAAGAAATCGACCAGCTGGCCAAAAAGAGCCAGCAGCTCACCAAAGACATCTACAGCGACCTGACGCCCTGGCAGATCACCAAGATCGCCCGCCACGCGGAACGCCCCTACACCCTGGACTATGTCAACGAAATCTTCACGGATTTTGTCGAGTTGCACGGAGACCGGCATTTTGCCGACGACCTGTCCATTGTGGGCGGCCTGGCGCGCTTTAACGGCACCGCCTGCATGGTGCTGGGCCACCAGAAGGGCCGCGACACCAAGGAACGCGGCCTGCGCAACTTCGGCATGAGCAAGCCCGAGGGCTACCGCAAGGCCCTGCGCCTGATGAAAACTGCCGAGAAGTTCAAACTGCCGGTGTTCACTTTTGTCGACACGCCCGGCGCTTAC
>NZ_JBFUBD010000409.1:0-2287 GCF_056405935.1 Polaromonas sp. P1_E3 | reverse complement strand
TTGCCGTACTGCTCAACTGCGGGGAAAGCGCGGCGCAATTGCTGGCCCAGTTTGAAGGCACGGCACGCGCCAGCCAGGCACCTGAGCGCGGCCGCATGGACTTGCGCACCTACGGCGTGGGCGCGCAGATCCTGCGTGAATGCGGCGTGCACCGGATGAATCTCATGGGCAACCCGCGCCGCATGCCCAGCATGACGGGCTATGGCCTTGAGATCGTGGGCTACACCACCAAAGACTAGTCAATTCATTCAGTTTAAAAAATCATTCAAAAGGGATTCATCGTGTTTGGAGCAGAAAAAGGTTCAGGCGACAGGCTTGACGGCAGGAAACTTTTCATCGGCATCGTGCAGGCACGCTTCAATGAAAGCATTACCAATGCGCTTGCGGAAGCCTGCAAACACGAGCTGGCCGCGCTGGGTGTGCAAGAGGACAACATCAAACACGTCAAGGTGCCTGGCGCACTGGAAGTGCCCGTTGCGCTTCAGGCCCTGGCGGAAAGCGACAAGTACGACGCATTGATCGCACTGGGCTGCATCATCCGCGGCGAGACCTACCATTTCGAACTGGTGGCCAATGAGAGCGGCGCGGCCGTCACACGCCTGGCGCTTGATTACCAGTTGCCTATTGCCAATGCCATCCTGACCACGGAAAACGTCGCGCAGGCCGAAGCCCGGCAGGTCGACAAAGGGCGCGACGCCGCCCGTGTGGCCGTCGAAATGGCAAACCTCATCAATGAAATTGCCTGAGCGCCTGCTCCTGCACCCTTAACCTGAATGGCACCTCATGGCAGACCCCATCATCAAACCCAAACGCCCGCCCCAAACCCGCACCGGCCTGACCGACACCGGCGTCAAAAAGGCAGCGGACAAATCCGCCCGCACGCGCGCACGCGAGTTCGCACTGCAGGCGCTCTACCAGCATTTGGTGGGCCGTAACGAGGCCGATTCAATTGACGCGTTCACCCGCGACCTGGTGGGTTTTCATAAAGCCGACTCCGCCCATTACGACGCGCTTTTGCACGGCTGTATCGAAGGCGCGGCGACGCTCGATGCGCAGATCACGCCCCTGCTGGACCGGCCCATGGCCGAAATCTCGCCGGTCGAACATGCGGTGCTGTGGATTGGCGCCTATGAATTCACCCACTGCCTCGATGTACCCTGGCGCGTCGTGATCAATGAATGCATCGAGCTTGCCAAAGCTTTCGGCGGAACCGACGGCCACAAATATGTCAATGGCGTACTCAACAAAATGGCGCCTTCGCTGCGCGCCGCCGAAGTTGCCGCCGACAAATCCCGATAGGGGCTCGCCCCGCGAAAGGCCAGCCTTGAAAATTGCCCAGCGGGCTCAGCGGATTGAGCCCTTTTATGTCATGGAGGTTGCCAAAGCGGCGGCCGCGATGGCGCAGGAATTTGCGCACAGCGCATCGCCGATGATCTTCCTGAACATCGGCGAGCCCGACTTCACGGCGCCGCCCCTGGTGCAGCAAGCCGCCGCCCGCGCCATCGAACACGGCACCACGCAGTACACCCAGGCTACCGGCTTGCCGGCACTGCGTGAACGCATCAGCGGCTGGTACGCCACCCGCTTCGGGGCGCAGGTAGCCCCCAGCCGCATCATCATCACGGCGGGCGCCTCCGCGGCCTTGCAGCTCGCCTGCCTGGCCCTGATTGAAGCGGGTGACGAAATCCTGATGCCTGACCCCAGCTACCCCTGCAACCGGCATTTCGTCAGCGCGGCCGAAGGCAATGCGGTGCTGGTCCCCACTACCGCTGAAGAACGCTTTCAACTGACACGTGAAAAGGTGGAAGCGGCATGGAACCCCAAAACGCGCGGCGTGCTGCTGGCCTCCCCATCCAATCCCACAGGCACCTCGATTGCACCGGAAGAGCTGCAGCGCATTCACGAGTTTGTGCACAGCCGCGGCGGCATCACGCTGATCGACGAGATCTACCTGGGGCTGAGCTATGAAGAGCACTTCGGCCATTCAGCGCTCGCCATGCCCGGCGAGCTGGGCCAGAGCGTGATCAGCATCAACAGCTTCAGCAAATATTTCAACATGACCGGTTGGCGCCTGGGCTGGCTGGTGGTGCCTGAGGCACTGTCGCCCGTGATCGAGCGCATTGCGCAAAACCTCTTTATCTGCGCCAGCACGGTCGCCCAGCATGCCGCCCTGGCCTGCTTTGAGCCGGAGAGCCTGCAAGAGTACGAACGCCGCCGCGCCGAATTCAAGGCGCGCCGCGACTACTTCATCCCCGAGCTCAACCGCCTGGGACTCACGGTTCCGGTG
>NZ_JBFUBD010000408.1:0-2308 GCF_056405935.1 Polaromonas sp. P1_E3 | reverse complement strand
ATGCCGGACGGCGCGTTTTACGCCTACGCCGACTGCACTGCCGCGGCCGCCCGGCTGGGCGTGAGCGGCAGCTGGGATTTCGCCTTTGAGCTCATGAAGCGCGCCCATTTGGCCGTCACGCCAGGCCGGGATTTCGGGCATGCAGCGCCTGAACAGTTCGTGCGGTTTTCCACAGCCAATTCCATGGGCCAATTGAAGGAAGCGGTGGCCCGGCTCAAGGCGGTGCTGGCATGACCCCGGCCGCGCGTGTTTTCAGCTGGCCCGTGCGGGTCTACTGGGAAGATACTGACGCCGGTGGCATTGTTTTTTACGCGAACTACCTGAAATTTTTTGAACGTTCGCGCACTGAATGGCTCAGATCACTCGGTGTTGAACAACAGCGCCTGCGGGAAACTACCGGTGGCATATTTGTCGTAGCGGAAACCACCATCCGCTACCATCGCTCTGCCCGCCTGGATGACGAACTCATTGTTACGGCAAGCCTGATTGAAGCAGGTCGCGCGTCCATGATAATTGGCCAGCAGGTGCTATTAAAAACAGAGCAGAAAACAGGACGGGAAGAGGAACAAGCACCCATCCTGCTCTGTGAAGGAAGTATCAGGATTGGCTGGGTCGACGCCGCCAGCCTGCAGCCCAGGCGGATTCCTGCTGCCATTCTTGACAGCCTAAAAACTTGAGCAAAGCTTCAACATGAATCAAGACCTTTCCATTGTCAGCCTCATCCTCAATGCCAGCTGGGTCGTTCAGGCCGTGGTGGCTCTGCTGGTGGGCGTGTCCATTGCCAGCTGGGCCGCCATCTTCAGGAAAATCATTGCCCTGAAAAAAGTGCAGAAGCTCAATGACGAATTCGACCGGGAATTCTGGTCGGGCACGAGCCTCAACGACCTGTTCGCCGGCGCCGCGCAGAACGCCAAACACTCCGGCCCCATGGAACGGATATTCGCCAGCGGCATGCGTGAATACCAGAAGCTGCGCGAGCGCCGCATCACCGACGCCGGCACCCTGCTGGACGGCGCGCGCCGCGCGATGCGCGCCAGTTACCAGCGTGAGGTGGACGCAATCGAAGCCAACCTCTCCTTTCTTGCCACTGTGGGCTCGGTATCGCCGTAYGTSGGCCTSTTYGGCACGGTSTGGGGCATCATGCACGCCTTCACCGGGCTGGCGGCCCTGGAACAGGTCACACTGGCCACGGTAGCACCGGGCATTGCCGAGGCGCTGGTAGCCACCGCCATCGGCCTGTTCGCCGCCATTCCGGCTGTGGTGGCTTACAACCGGTTCTCGCACGATATCGACCGCGTTGCCAACCGCCTTGAAACCTTCATCGAAGAGTTCTCCAACATCCTGCAGCGCAACCTGGGCGCCCAATCACCCTCCGGCCACTAAGCCAGAAGGAGACCGCCATGCCAGCAGTCAATTCCCGCCGCGGCCGCAATCGCCGCACCATCAGTGAAATCAACATGGTGCCGTTCATCGACGTCATGCTGGTGCTGCTCATCATCTTCATGGTGACGGCGCCGCTCATCACGCCCAGCATGATCGCGCTGCCCAAAGTCGGCAAGGCGCCCAGCCAGCCGCAAAACCCGGTGCAGATCCTGATCAGCAAGGATGAAACCGTGCAGATCAAGATCAAGACCGACAGCGTGCCCAGCAACGTGCGCAACGTCGCAGGCGACATCGCCCGGCTGGAGCCGGCCGTGAAAGCTGTCGGCGCCGAAGCTGTGCCCGTGGTCATCAGCGCCGACAAATCGATCAAGTACGAAACCGTGGTCCAGGTCATGGACAACCTGCAAAAAGCCGGGGTGTCGCGCGTGGGCCTTTCAGTGCAAACCGGCAACAAGTAGCCGCCCGCAACCCGCCATGCCCAGCGCCGCAGACCGCCTCGAATTCGGACCGCCCCGCGACAGCGGCTCGTTGCGCGCATTCGGGCTGGCTTTGCTTRCCCACATCCTGCTGATGGCCGCGCTGACCTGGGGCATCAACTGGAAGCACAGCGACAAGGCGGTGTCGTTCGATGCCGAAATCTGGTCCAGCGTGCCGCAGGCAGCAGCGCCCAAACTGGTGGAAGCCCCCACCCCACCGCCGCCTCCACCCGCCCCCCCAACACCGGAAGTGAAGACACCGCCGCCGGCGCCCAATGTCGACATCGCGCTGGAGCAGGAGAAAAAACGCAAGCTGCTTCAACAGCAAAAAGAGGCCGAAATCCAGAATCAGAAGCTGAAGCAGGAAAAGCTCAAGGCCGAGCAGTTGGCAAAGAAAGAAAAGGAACTGAAGGCCAAAGAAGAGCAGGCCAAGCGCAAGGCGGCTGAAG
>NZ_JBFUBD010000407.1:0-2309 GCF_056405935.1 Polaromonas sp. P1_E3 | reverse complement strand
AGGTTGCCCAGCACCGTCGGGATTTCGTTCCAGATCAGGTAGTCCATGATGGTGAAGTGCGCGCCCAGCAACAGGCCGGACGGGAACAGGAACATGTTCACGATGGAGTGCTCGAACACCATGTAGAAGAACAGCATGATGGGCATCCACATCGCGATCACCTTGCCGCTGACCTGGGTGGAGATCATCGCGCCCACCACACCGGCCGACACCATCCAGTTGCACAGCATGCCGCGTACAAACAAGGTGAGCATGCCGTTGGCGCCGTACTTCTGGTAGCCCAGCGTGCGGTTCTCGCCCACAACGCCAATGGCCTTGCCTACCGCGTTGGGCTCGGTCGAAAAACCGTTGGTGACGTAAATCGCCATCATCACAGCCACCGTGAAGGCGCCCAGGAAGTTGCCGACAAAGACCAGACCCCAGTTGCGCAGCACGCCCTTGAGCGTGACACCCGGTCGCTTGTCGATCAGCGCCAGCGGGCACAGCACGAACACACCCGTCAGCAAGTCAAAGCCGAACAGGTACAACATGACGAAACCCACCGGGAACAGCACGGCGCCCAGCAGGGGCTGGCCGGTCTGTACGTTGATGGTGACGGCGAACCAGGCCGCCAGCGCCAGGATGGCGCCGGCCATGTAGGCCCGGATCACGGTGTCGCGGGTAGACATGAAGATTTTGGATTCACCCGCATCCACCATCTTGGTCACAAATTCCGAAGGCACTAGATAAGCCATACGATCCCTCTAAATCCTGTTTTGCCAAAAAAAAATCCACTTCGAGATCTTCAAAAAGATTGAAGACCGAAGTGGACGCCGTTATCCATTCAGATCGATGGGCACCGCGAAGCTCGCGTTACCCCTGCGCAGGCCTTCATCAGCCTGACCTGAGGAATGGAAGCACATACCGTGCCGCTAACAAAACACGGCAAATCCCGGTTTGCCGGCGCTTTACGGCCGTTTAAGCACTGCGAAGGCGTATGGCTCGCCCCAAATTTGTGCATTGCCGTGGCGGCAGGCAACTATTGGTGCCCGCCATCACGGTCGCTTTAGTTGCCCAGGGAGGACTTGCCTTCCATCAACTTCACCAGCGCCCAAAGCACCCGGTTGGCTGGCGTTGCAACCCCGAGTGCCTCACCGCGCCTGACAACCAGCCCGTTGAGGTAGTCGATCTCGGTGGGTTTGCCGCGCGCCAGGTCTTGGGCGGTGGATGAAAACTGGTTGGGCATGCTGCCGGCCAGCTTGTCCACGGCCAGGTGCATGTCGCCCTGCACCTGCACACCTTCGGCTTCAGCCACGGCCAGGCATTCGGCCACCACGTCGCGCATGACGTCTTTCACGCCCTCGCCCTGCACGGTTTTGCCGTAGGGCAGCTGCGCGATGGCCGAGACGGCGTTGTAGGCGCAGTTGAGGATCAGCTTGGCCCACAGTGCGCCGCGCACGTTGCCGGAGATTTCAACCGGCACATCAGCCGCGATGAAGGCCTGGGCCACGGCTTCGCTCCGGCTCGCGGGCTCAATCACCAGTTCACCCCGGCCGTGGTGCCTGACGTGGCCGGGGCCGGCCATTTCGGTGGCGACGTACACCACGGCAGCCGCCACTGCGTACTGCGGCAGCACGGTGCGCAGGCGGTCGGCGTTGTCGACGCCGTTTTGCAGGCACAGCACCAGCGTACCGGGCGCCAGGTGCGGCCGGATCAATGCACCGGCAGCTTCGGTGTCGGTGGATTTCACGCAGAACAGCACCAGGTCGGCGCCCTGCACGGCGGTGGGTTCGCTGCTGGCGGCCAGGCGCACGTGCTCATCGAAAGTGCGGGTTTCCATATGCAGGCCGTCACTCTGGACGGCATCGACATGCCGGGGCCTGGCGATCAGTGTCACGTCGTGCCCCGCACGGGCCAGCATGCCGCCGTAATAACAACCAACGGCGCCTGCGCCCATCACGGCGACTTTGAGGGATTGGGTCATGGGGTCTTGCTTTCAGTGCGATGCAGATACAGAAACGGAACGAAAAAAGGAATTGTGGGTGAAGTCTGCCGCCCCTGCAGGCGACCGGGCCTCTTGGCAAACTGTGCCCGGTCTACACAGGGCCGCCGGCAAAGCGCCGGGCCAGTTGGGCATGCTCGAAGGCCTCGACCACAAAGTCGATGAACACGCGGGTTTTGGCAGGCATCTGGCTGCGCGTGGCGTAGTAGATCGAGATCGCACCGGCATCGACATACCACTGCGGCAGCACCCTGACGAGGTCACCGCGTTCCAGCGCGGGCAGTACATCAGGCACGCCTACAAGCGCCACGCCCAGGCCCAGGAGCGC
>NZ_JBFUBD010000406.1:0-2317 GCF_056405935.1 Polaromonas sp. P1_E3 | reverse complement strand
GGATTGACCAGGCGCAGTCGCTCAACATCTACATGGCAGGCGCCTCGGGCAAAAAACTCGACGACACCTACAAGCTCGCCTGGTTGCGCGGCCTCAAGACCACCTACTATCTGCGGACGCAGAGTGCGACACACGCCGAGAAATCAACCGTGACCGCGGGCAAGATGAACTCGGTTTCATCCGGTGCCGCGACGGCAGGCGGCGGCATGAGCGCACTCGAAGCGGCAGCAGCCGCGGCGCAAGCGCAGATGAACGCAACGCCCGCGACGGACATCAAGTTCTGCGCGATCGATGACCCAGGTTGCGAGGCCTGCCAATAAAAAATCGAATCGTGCGCGGAGCTTCATCGCACGATTCGATGTAATTGAGCAACACAATTTTGTAGCGATGTGAATGAACACTTTTCATTTTGTATCGCTGCTTTCATAATCCCAAAGTATTGGAAACCTCTATGTTGACCTGGGACGAAGAAGTCAAACCATCTTTGCAAACATCTCACAACAGCGGCTTGCCTGAAGGCCGCTCGATGGAACTTCCGCCTCTTTCTTCGAACACTGCCGAGCAGCCCCAGGCGCAGGTGCGCATGCTTAACGATGGCGCGTTCACACCTGCGCAAGCTGCAGTACCTTCCACGCCTGCCGCCGCAGCACCCGCAAAAGCGCAACGCGTCAAAGCCTCCGACAAGCGCATCATCAACGGCCAGACCGACGTCAACCAGCTGGTGCCGTTCAAATACAAATGGGCCTGGGAAAAATACCTCGCCACTTGCGCCAACCACTGGATGCCGCAGGAAGTGAACATGACGCGCGACATCGCGCTCTGGAAAGACCCGAACGGCCTGACCGAAGACGAACGCCGCCTGGTCAAGCGCAACCTCGGTTTCTTTGTGACCGCCGATTCCCTGGCCGCCAACAACATCGTGCTGGGCACCTACCGTCATATCACAGCGCCTGAATGCCGCCAGTTCCTGTTGCGCCAGGCTTTTGAGGAAGCAATCCACACCCATGCCTATCAGTACATCACTGAATCGCTGGGCCTGGACGAAGCCGAAATCTTCAACGCTTATAACGAAGTGCAATCGATCAAGGACAAGGACCAGTTCCTGATTCCTTTCATTGAAGTCATCTCCGACCCCCACTTCAAGACCGGCACCACCGAGGCTGACCAGACCCTGCTGAAGTCGCTGATCGTATTTGCCTGCCTGATGGAAGGCCTGTTCTTCTACGTGGGCTTCACGCAGATTCTTGCCCTGGGCCGTCAGAACAAGATGACCGGCGCCGCCGAGCAGTACCAGTACATCCTGCGCGACGAGTCGATGCACTGCAACTTCGGTATCGACCTGATCAACCAGCTGAAGCTGGAAAACCCCCATCTCTGGACCGCAGAGTTCAAGGCCGAGATCAAGGCCCTGTTCATGAAAGCCGTCGAACTGGAATATCGCTATGCCGAAGACACCATGCCCCGCGGCGTGCTCGGCCTCAACGCCTCCATGTTCAAAGGCTACCTCCGCTACATTGCCAATCGCCGCGCCACGCAGATCGGACTTGAAACTCTCTTCCCTAACGAGGAGAATCCGTTCCCATGGATGAGCGAAATGATCGATCTGAAAAAAGAGCGTAACTTTTTTGAAACCCGTGTGATCGAGTACCAGTCCGGTGGTGCCCTTTCCTGGGATTGATTGACAAGAAAAAGACGCGAGACAAGCGACCAATGATTTCAAGAATTGCAATGACCGATGACAGCACCGAAGAGTGCGCGTTGGGCATTGCTCCTGTGTTCGCGGCGCTGGGACCGGTTTATCCGGGGCCCAACGCCGTGAATCGCTTTACGTACTCCAACCGTGAAGTGCTCTTTGCAACGTGATCAAGGAGAAAACTATGGCAACTGCGAAAAAAACTGCGGCTAAAAAAGCTGCTCCAAAGAAAGCCCCTGCTAAAAAAGTAGCGGCTAAGAAGGCTCCTGCGAAAAAAGCAGCAGCGAAAAAAGCTCCGGCTAAAAAAGCTCCAGCGAAAAAAGTAGCGGCCAAAAAGCCAGCTGCGAAAAAATCGCCAGCGAAAAAGCCAGCAGCCAAGAAGGTAGCGGCCAAGAAGCCAGCAGCGAAAAAAGCTGYAGCGAAAAAGCCAGCAGCCAAGAAGGCCGCGAAAAAGGTAGCGAAGAAACCAGCGGCCAAGAAAGCCGCTGCGAAAAAGCCTGCCGCCAAGAAAGCAGCGAAAAAGCCCGCTGCGAAGAAAGCCGCGAAAAAACCTGCTGCCAAAGCTGCGAAAGCACCTGCTGCAGCGGCTGCCCCTGCGGCTCAGACTACTCTGAACCCGCAAGC
>NZ_JBFUBD010000405.1:0-2327 GCF_056405935.1 Polaromonas sp. P1_E3 | reverse complement strand
GGATTTTTATGAGCGCACCTGCAATCACTGCCCATTCGAGCCCGGCCAAGGCGCCGGGGCGCAGCCTTGCGGCCTGGTGGCAGGCTATGCCGTTGACGGCGGTGTTTGTGGTGTTTTTTCTGGTGCCGCTGGCGCTGGTGTTGATGGTCAGCTTTTGGGACTTCAATGAATATGAGTTGCTGCCCGGTTTTACGCTGAAGAATTACTTTGCCATCTTTGAAGGCTGCGGCAATACGTCGGAGATGTGCGTCACCTTCAAGACCTATTTGTCGACCTTCAAGTTCAGTTTCCTGGTCTGGTTGATCACGCTGGTGACGGGCTTTACGGTATCGTACTTCCTGGCGTTTTATGTGCGCTCGCAAAGTGTACAAACGTTGCTGTTCGTGCTGTGCACGATTCCGTTCTGGACGTCCAACGTGATCCGCATGATCTCGTGGGTGCCGCTGCTGGGCCGTAATGGCCTGGTGAACCAGAGCCTGACGGGCCTGGGCATCGTGAACCAGCCTGTGGAGTGGCTGCTGTTTTCGGATTTTTCGGTGGTGCTGGCGTTTGTGCATCTGTACACCATGTTCATGATCGTGCCGATTTTCAATTCCATGATGCGCATAGACCGCAGCCTGATTGAGGCAGCCAATGACAGCGGCGCTTCGGCCTGGCAAACGCTGTGGAACGTCATCGTGCCGCTATCGCGCACGGGCATCATCATCGGCTCCATCTTCGTCATCACCATCGTGATGGGCGATTTCGTGACCATCGGCGTGATGGGCGGCCAGCAGATCRCCTCCATCGGCAAGATCATCCAGGTGCAGACGTCTTACCTGCAGTTTCCGCTGGCGGCAGCCAATGCGGTGATCCTGCTGGCGATTGTGCTGATGATCATCTGGGCTTTAACGCGCTTGGTCGACATCAGAAAGGAACTGTGATGCAAGACAAACGCACCGCCGGCTTCTGGTTCCTCGCCGCGTTCTTTGCACTGTTTGTGCTGTTTTTGTACGGCCCGATGTTTGTCATCGTGGTGCTGAGCTTTCAGGGGCCTGAAGGCGGGCTGACGTTTCCGCTGCGCGGTGTGTCGCTGCACTGGTTTTACAAGCTGGCCGAAGGGCTGGGCGTGGTGGACATCGGCGCGGCGCTCAGGCGCTCGCTGGGCCTGGGCCTGGCGGTGATGGCTTTCACGGTGGTGTTCTCTGTGCTGGCCGGGCTGGCGTTTCGCAAGAAGCTCGCGGGCGGCAACGCGCTGTTTTTTGTGGTGGTGGCCAGCCTGATCATGCCGTCCATCATCGTGTCGCTGGGCATTGGCCTGGAGTTCCGCCTGCTCGACACCGGCGTCAAGAAAGCCCTGGAGGCTTTCGGCATGGCCGATGCGCAGGAAGGCTACGGTACCTCGCTGGGCCTGTTCACCTCGGCGCTGGGCGCACACCTGACCTGGACGCTGCCCTTTGGCCTTTTGATCATGTTCGCGATTTTCAACCGCTTCAACCCGGCTTACGAAGAAGCCGCGCGCGACCTGGGCGCCACGCCGTGGCAGGGCTTTCGGCATGTGGTGCTGCCGCTGATTGCGCCGTCGGTGGTGGGCATTGGCATGTTTGGTTTTACCCTGAGCTGGGACGAGATCGCCCGAACCTCGCAGGCCATCGGCGACGTGAACACCCTGCCGCTGGAGCTGCAGGGACTGACCACCACCGTCACCACGCCGTCCATTTATGCTCTGGGTACCGTCACCACTGTGGTGTCGTTGCTGGTCATGGCGCTGGCCCTGGGCCTGGCCTGGTGGCTGGGCCGCCGGCAAAAGAAAGGCACCCGATGACCGAGGCAACGACAGCCACTCCCCTGACCGATAGCGAAATGTATGAGCGCGTGATCTCGGCCATCCTGGACCACCGCCTGCCGCCAGGCACCAAGCTGGTCGAAGACAAGCTGGCCGGCGCCTTCGGGGTGTCGCGCACGCGGATCCGCCCGGTGCTGGTGCGGCTGGCCAATGAGCAGGTCGTCACCCTCATTCCCAACCGCGGCGCCACTGTGG
This sequence comes from Polaromonas sp. P1_E3, assembly GCF_056405935.1. Taxonomy (NCBI): domain Bacteria; kingdom Pseudomonadati; phylum Pseudomonadota; class Betaproteobacteria; order Burkholderiales; family Comamonadaceae; genus Polaromonas; species Polaromonas sp. P1_E3. The sequence continues at coordinate 307 of NZ_JBFUBD010000405.1, read as the reverse complement.
CCCAGCCCACCGAGCAGGAGGCGCGCGAAGTTTTTGAGGTGCGCCGGCTGATTGAACCCACGCTGGTGGAGCTTTTCATTGCGAAGGCGAGCGAGGCCGACATGCAACAGCTCAAACGCTGCATTGACGACGAGGAAGCAGCGCGCCTGGCCGGCGACATGCACCGCGCGATCCGGCTGTCGGGCGACTTTCACCTGCAGATCGCCGAGCGCGCGGGCCACCAGACGCTGGGCCGCATCCTGCGCGAACTCACCTCGCGCACGTCGCTGATTTTGATGACCTACAGCACGTCCCACAAGGACAGCCG
>NZ_JBFUBD010000404.1:0-2338 GCF_056405935.1 Polaromonas sp. P1_E3 | reverse complement strand
GTGCCGGCGGACTCGTTGACTACCTGCAGCGGCAGGTCGGCATCCGGGACGCGGCCGGCTTTCTTGACCAGTGGGRCTCGCTCGAGGGCCACCCGTTCTATCCCACCTGGAAGTCCAAGCCCGACCTCAGTCCCGAGGGTGTGGCGCGGCTTTCGCCCGAGTTCGACGCCCGGGTCGAGGTCCGGATCGCCGCGCTGCGCAAGGACATGGCGTACATCGAACGCATGCCGCATGTCCGCGACTACCCTGAGTGGTTCGCCGGCAACTTTCCCGTGCTTTGGACAAGCTGGAAAGAACAGMTGAACGCCAGACAGCTGGACGAGGCTGACTGGCTGCCCCTGCCCATTCACCCATGGCACCTTGAACATTATGTGAAGAAGGAATACGCCAGCGAGATCGCGGAAGGCCTCTTGATCACGGATGGTCCGGACATCGAAACGCTTCCGACAATGTCCTTTCGGACCATGATGCCGAGCCTGCCTGCCCCATTGATCAAGCTGCCCGTCGCGCTGTGGCTCACCAGCGAGCAGCGTAGCCTGCAGGCCAAGTCGATCCACATGGGCCCGCGCATCAGCACCCTGATCCAGAAAATACTGGCTGAGGAGAACGGCTTCGACCAGACGCTTTCCATATTTCCGGAAGAGGTCGCATTTCATTACCGGCATGCCGTGAGGCAAGAGGACAGGCCCGGCCGTCACCTGTCGGTAGCCTTTCGGGGCGGCAAGGAAGCCTTTGAGCGGTCTGACGGCTTGTTACCCATCACGGTGGCCGCCCTTTTTACTGCGTCACCCACAAGCGGCAGGCCACTGATGACGGAGCTGGTGGAGCGCAACGGCGGCGCAGCGTCGCCGACAGCCGTTGAGTCCTACTTTCGGCAATACGTACGCGTCGTCACGCGGCCGGTGATCGGTATTTACCTGCTCTACGGCATCGGGCTGGAAGCGCACCAGCAAAATACGTCCGTGCTGTTTTCTGCCGATGGACTACCCCGCAAGCTGCTGATACGTGACTTCGGCGATGGCCGCACCTACGCACCCCTTCTGTCCGGCCGCGGGCACGAACTCCAACCCTATGTCCATCCAGGCATCCTTCCCACGGTGTTTTCCGATGACATTGAGCCGGTGCGCACCTTTGTACTTGATGCATGTTTCGTGTGCCACCTGCACGAAATTGCCTTGATGCTGACCAGTGAGTACGGGCTCGCACCGTCGCGTCTCTGGGAAATCCTGCGCGAAGAAACGCAAGCGGCATTCGATGCCGTAGCCGGCCGGGTATCCCCGGAATTCTGGCGGGCCGAACTGACCGAATTCTTTGAGCGTCCCTGGCCCACCCGGTCGGTGCTGCGCATGCATCTGCTGCGTTACTCCGACTACCGGCTGCAGCATCATTTGCCCAATCCGCTGGCGGACAGCGGGACCTGACCGGTGGCGAAGGCCCAAGCCCTGACCGTGAGCGGCGGGTACCTGATTCACGTTCTGTTTGTCATCCAGCTGGTGTCCATGGGCGCCATGGAAATGAGCGGGCCGTTTTGGCCCGTGCATCTGCAGGCGCTCGGTGCGTCCGGGTCGCTGCTCGGTTTCGCCGGCATCGCGGTCTATGTGGGGCCGATGCTGGGCATCGTGCTGACCAGCGCATTCTGGGGGCGCATCGGTGATCGGTTTGGGCACAAGCTGATGATGATCAGGGCCTTGCTGGGGCTGGCACTGACGCAGCTCGCACTGGCGTTCACCCACGACATCTGGAGCATTCTGGTGCTGCGTTTCGTGCAGGGCGCCTGCGCGGGTTACATCGCGCCGGCGCAGGCCTACAGCGTCAGCATCGAGCCGGTCCAGCGGCGGGCACGCCTGTTTGCCTATCTGCAGGTATCCACCAATGTCGGCTCACTGGGCGGGGCGGTGGCTGGTGGCCTCATTCTTGACCTTGCGAGTTTCTTCTGGATCAATATCGCCGCGGCGCTTCTCTGCGCGGCATGCGCCGCCGCCGCGGCGTTCATCCTGCCCGACGTTCCGGTCTCAAAGCACCCAGCCCCGGCAGCCGCAGGGCCGCTTCAACCGCAGGTAGCCCCATTGCCCACGTGGCGCTCCCCACCCATCCTGGGCCTGCTCGGCATCATCGGAATTTTGCTGGTGAGCCGGATGTTGACGCAGACCCCTTTCGCCCTGTATGTGCGATCCATTTTCGAGGCCAGCAATTGGATCGTGGGCTTGTGCTACGGCTTGCTGGCGTTGGGGTTTGTGGTGTCCGCTTCTTTGTGGGCCCGCTACTTTGAGCAACAACCGATAGCGGGCACTCTGCGGAAAATGGCCCAAGTGGCCATTGCCTGCGCAGTGCTTACTGC
>NZ_JBFUBD010000403.1:0-2347 GCF_056405935.1 Polaromonas sp. P1_E3 | reverse complement strand
GCCCATGTGGTGGCAGCACGGCCTGCCCGAAGAAGATGGCGTGTTTGACGACCGCACTACCGCAGCAGGGGAGGTCTCCACCACCGTGGCCGTGATTGCCTATCCGCGCATCAGCAACCTCGACGAATTCCAGCCGCTCAAGAACGTGCCCGGTGTCCGCCTCAAGTGGGTACGCAGCCCTGCGGACCTGGCCGGTGCCGACTGGATCGTCCTGCCGGGCTCCAAGCACACCAGCGGTGACCTGGCCTGGCTGCGCRCSCARGGGCTGGACCGGGCCATTGCTGCCCATGCAGGGCAGGGCGGTGCGGTGCTGGGTATCTGCGGCGGCCTGCAAATGCTCGGCGAGGCGCTGATTGATCCGCACGGCATCGACGGCAATGCGCCAGGGCTCGGCCTGCTACCGGTGGTCACCGTGTTTGACGAAGATAAAACGGTGTGGCAGCGGCAAGCCCGCTTTGGAGAAGTCGGTGGCGCCTGGGCGGCCTTGTCAGGCGTGGCCCTGCAGGGTTATGAAATCCACCACGGCCAGACCGCGCAGCACCCCGCACTGGCCGCGGCGGGCGACACGGCCAGTGCGGTGATGGCCGAAGGCCTGGCGTGGCAGAACATTCGCGGCAATGTGCTGGGGCTGTACCTGCACGGCATGTTTGAAGACCCGGCGGTGCTGCAGGCGCTGTTTGGCACCACGGTGCCCACGCTGGACTCCGTATTCGATGGGCTGGCCGATTACATCGGGCAGCACTTTGACCCCGGTTTCCTGCAGTCGCTGATCAGCGGCCGCTAGCTTGTTGGGCCGGGTCTAGCCCGGCATCCGCTTCAGGGGGCCAAAGCAGGCCTGCAGCGACTCGGCCCTGCACACGATGAGCTGGTCCTGCTTTGGGCTGAACTGAATGAAACGCACAACCGGCGGGTCCGACGCTTCATGCAGGTCGCCCGAACAATCCCGCTTGCCGTTGCTGTCGGTCACGGTATCGGTGAGGCGGTAAAACCCCTGCGCGCTGGGCGCTGCGGATATTTCGTAATCACCTCGCGTAACTTCTTCACCGCTGGTGACAAGCCGGGTGCCTTTTGCACTGTATTGCCAGGTTTCAGTGCAGGCCTTTCCCGCCAGTGCCCAGCTCCAGGTGCCCACGAGGGGGTGGGGCACGGGTGCCGGGGCGGATGGAGCGGGTTTGGCTGTCTGCGCAGCGGCAAGGCCGCAGAACAAGGTGACAAGGGCCAAACCGGCGAATTTGCGCAAGGGGTGGGCTCTGGCTCTGGAATGGGGATAGCTGTGTGAAAACTTCATGGGGTGATTATGAAGAGGCCGCAACGTGGTTTCCCCTATGCAGAGCCATACCTTTGTCGCCAGGTGTTATTTCTTGAGAAAAAAAGCCCTGAGCCCAACGGGGATGGGTGCAAGCAGCTATAAAAATAATAGCAGATAGGGGCTTGGACCCTGGCGGCCCCGCCCCCTGCAGGTGACTCGCGCAGGGCTGTTCGGCCGCAATTCTTGAGGTTTACAGCAAAATCAGGCTGTAGCGCAGCAAGGACGAGCGCGAGCAGCTATCAAAACTGTAGCAAGCAGGGCTTCCAGGGCGCGCTGTGCGCGAAACCCAGGCTATCGCGCCGGTCCGGGGCGTCGTACTATGGCATTTGTCATGCGCGGCGCATGGGCCTGTAGCCCCAAATGGCAGGCCATCGCCGGCAGGAAAAGAGAGATCTTTGGGGGCTTCGCCGCCCGTCCTGTCCCGAAAGGCTACACATGAAAAGCCATGCCGGCATCAACCGCATTTACCGCCTGGCCCGACGCGGCGCCAGTGCAACGGGCGGGTTCACGCTCAACGCTGCCTGCAGCGCCGCATGGCTCCTGCTTGCCGGAGGTGCCCAGCAGGCCCAGGCCGCAGACGCCGCCAACGCCAGCGTGTCTGCGGGCGCCGCCAGCCTGGCCACGGTGGGCAACACCACCACCATCAACCAGTCCAGCCAGCGCGTGGCGATTGACTGGACCAGCCTGTCCACCCGTGCCAATGAAGCGCTGGTGTTCAATCAGCCCAATGCCCAGGCCATCGCGCTGAACCGAATCACGGGCAGCAGCCCGAGCGAGTTCCTGGGCAGCCTGACGGCCAATGGCCAGGTGTTTATCCTCAACCCCAACGGCGTTCTGTTTGGCGCCGGCAGCCAGGTCAACGTCGGCGGCCTGGTCGCCTCCACGCTCAGCATGAGTAATGCCGATTTCGTAGCCGGCAAGCATATTTTCAGCAACAGCGGCACGAGTGGCTCCGTCGTGAACAAAGGCACACTGACAGCTACCCCAGGCGGCTACGTGGCCTTGCTGGCACCCGAGGTACGTAACGAAGGCGTCATC
>NZ_JBFUBD010000402.1:0-2348 GCF_056405935.1 Polaromonas sp. P1_E3 | reverse complement strand
GGTGTGTTCTTTGAGCACGACAAGGGCAAAACCCATAGCTCGGGCAAGCTGCTGTTCTCGGCCCGCATCATTCCTTACCGCGGTTCGTGGCTCGATTTCGAGTTCGACCCCAAGGACATCCTGTACTTCCGTGTGGACCGCCGCCGCAAGATGCCCGTCACGATTCTGCTCAAGGCGATTGGCCTGAATCCGGAATCCATCCTGGCCAATTTCTTTGTGTTCGACAACTTCCGCCTGATGGACAGTGGCGCCCAGATGGAATTCGTTGCCGAGCGCATGCGTGGTGAAGTGGCACGTTTCGACATCACCGACAAAAACGGCAAGGTTGTGGTTGCGAAAGACAAGCGCATCACGGTTCGCCACACTCGCGAACTCGAGCAAAGCAGCACCACGACGATCAGCGTTCCCGAGGATTTTCTGATCGGCCGTGTGGTCGCCAAGAATATCGTCGATGCAGACACCGGTGAAATCATCGCCAAGGCCAATGATGAGCTGAGCGAAGTGCTGCTGAAGAAGTTGCGCGTTGCCGGTGTGCAGGATCTGCAGGTTTTGTACACCAACGAACTCGACCAGGGTTCATACATTTCTCAGACCCTGCGCTCCGACGAAACCGCAGACGAGTTTGCCGCGCGCGTTGCGATCTACCGCATGATGCGTCCCGGCGAGCCGCCGACGGAAGACGCGGTGCAGGCCCTGTTCCAGCGCCTGTTCTACAACCCGGACACGTATGACCTGTCCAAGGTCGGCCGCATGAAGTTCAACGCCCGCGTCGGCCGCGATTCTTCCACCGGCCCCATGGTCATGACCAACGAGGACATCCTCGCTGTTGTCAAGATCCTGGTGGACCTGCGCAACGGCAATGGTGAAGTCGATGACATTGACCACCTCGGCAACCGCCGCGTGCGTTGTGTCGGCGAACTCGCTGAAAACCAGTACCGTACCGGTCTGGCTCGTATCGAAAAAGCCGTGAAAGAGCGTCTCGGCCAGGCCGAACAAGAGCCGCTGATGCCGCACGACCTCATCAATAGCAAGCCGATTTCGGCTGCGTTGAAAGAGTTCTTCGGTGCTTCACAGCTCTCGCAGTTTATGGACCAGACCAATCCGTTGGCCGAGATCACCCACAAGCGCCGTGTATCGGCCCTTGGCCCTGGTGGTTTGACCCGCGAACGTGCAGGCTTTGAAGTGCGTGACGTGCACGTGACCCATTACGGCCGCGTCTGCCCGATTGAAACGCCCGAAGGCCCGAACATCGGCCTGATCAATTCACTGGCCCTGTATGCGCGTCTCAACGAATACGGTTTCATTGAAACGCCGTATCGCCGTGTGGTGGACGCCAAGATCACCGACCAGATCGACTACCTGTCGGCCATCGAAGAAGGCAAGTACGTCATCGCCCAGGCCAACGCGGCCCTGGACGATGCCGGCAAGCTGACCGGTGACCTCGTGTCGGCCCGTGAAAATGGCGAATCCGTCCTGGTGGGCGCAGAGCGCGTCCAGTACATGGACGTGTCCCCTGCGCAGATCGTCTCCGTGGCGGCTTCGCTGGTTCCGTTCCTGGAGCACGATGATGCCAACCGCGCTTTGATGGGCGCCAACATGTCCCGTCAGGCCGTGCCAGTACTGCGCCCCGAAAAACCGCTGGTCGGCACCGGCATCGAGCGTGTTGCTGCAGTCGACTCCGGCACCGTGGTAACTGCCAATCGCGGCGGCGTGGTGGACTACGTCGATGCCACCCGTATCGTGGTGCGCGTGAACGATGCAGAAGCCCTGGCCGGCGAAGTCGGTGTGGACATCTACAACCTGATCAAGTACCAGCGTTCCAATCAGAACACCAACATCCACCAGCGTCCTATCGTCAAGATCGGCGACAAGCTGGCCAAGGGTGATGTGATTGCCGACGGTGCATCGACTGATCTGGGCGAAATCGCCATTGGCCAGAACATGCTGATCGCGTTCATGCCGTGGAACGGCTACAACTTCGAGGATTCGATCCTGATTTCCGAGCGTGTGGTGGCTGAAGACCGCTACACCTCGATCCACATCGAAGAACTCGTCGTGATGGCACGCGACACCAAGCTGGGTGCCGAAGAAATTACGCGCGACATTCCTAATCTCTCCGAGCAACAGCTCAACCGTCTCGACGAATCCGGCATTATTTATGTCGGTGCTGAAGTCCAGCCGGGCGACACGCTGGTCGGCAAGGTCACGCCCAAGGGCGAGACCACGCTGACGCCGGAAGAAAAGCTGCTGCGCGCCATCTTCGGCGAAAAGGCCAGCGATGTGAAAGACACCTCGCTGCGCGTGAGCCAGGGCTCGCAAGGCACCGTGATCGACGTGCAGGTCTTCAC
>NZ_JBFUBD010000401.1:0-2382 GCF_056405935.1 Polaromonas sp. P1_E3 | reverse complement strand
CATGTAGAGCACGTCGCGCCGCGCCTGGTATTGCGCGGTAATGTCCTTCACGCATTGCTGGTCGCCTTCCAGCGCGGCAATCGCCGCCACCTGCAGCGGGGTGAAGGTACCGTAATCGTGGTAGCTCTTGATGCGCGCCAGTGCGGCCACCAGGTCGGGGTTACCGACCATGAAGCCGACGCGCCAGCCCGCCATGTTGTAGCTTTTGGAGAGCGTGAAAAACTCCACCGCGATGTCTTTGGCGCCCGGCACCTGCATGATGGACGGCGCCTTCCAGCCGTCGAACACGATGTCGGCATAGGCCAGGTCGTGCACCACAAAAATGTCGTGCTTGCGCGCCAGCGCAATCACCTTTTCGAAAAACTCCAGCTCGACGCATTGGGCTGTCGGATTGGAAGGAAAACCCAGCACCATCATCTTGGGCTTGGGGTAGCTGCCGCGAATGGCTTTTTCGAGCTCGGCAAAAAAATCCGTGTCAGGTGTCAGCGGCACCGAGCGAATGTCCGCCCCCGCGATCACCGCGCCGTAAATGTGGATGGGGTAGCTTGGGTCCGGCACCAGCACGGTGTCGCCGCGGTCCAGCGTGGCCAGCATCAGGTGGGCCAGGCCTTCCTTGGAGCCAATGGTGACGATGGCCTCGGTGTCGGGGTCAATCGCCACCTGGTAGCGGCTCTCATACCAGTGCGCAATGGCGCGGCGCAACCGCGGGATGCCCTTGCTGGCCGAATAGYCGTGCGTGTCGGGCCGCTGCGCGACCTCGGTGAGCTTGGCCACGATATGGGCAGGCGTCGCCCCATCGGGGTTGCCCATGCTCATGTCGATGATGTCTTCGCCGCGCCGGCGCGCCGCGAGTTTCAGCTCGGCCGTGATGTTGAAGACGTAGGGGGGAAGGCGGTCAATGCGCGCAAAGCGGCGCTTGCCTGAAGTAGAGGCGGACATAAAAACTTTCACGTAAGCGCCCGGAACCGTCCGAGCGACGTGGCTGGCAATGGGGCCAGCCGATGCCATGGTAACCGGGCGGCAAACGGCTGTCACTGATTTTTGCCGCCCATCATCTACCATGCGGGGCTTGGCTACCGGCACAGAACCGCAGACACAAACCTAAAGGGCCCATGGATTCCGCAATGACCACCACCGAAACCTATTTGATTGCCATGGCGCTCATCTTTGCGGTGCCCTACCTGATCTGGCGGGTTCTGGGAACCGACTATTACGCGCCGCTGGTGGTGGTGCAGATGATTGCCGGCATTTTGCTGGGCCCGGGCATCCTGGGCAAGGTCTACCCGGATTACTACGCCTTTGTCTTCAGCGCACCGGTGGTGCAGTCGCTCAACGGCATCGCCTGGTGGGCCGTCATGGTGTTTGTCTGGATCGCCGGGATCGAGCTGGACCTCAAAAAAACCTGGGAACACCGGCGCGAAAGCGGCATCACGGCCGGCCTGGCACTCAGCACGCCGCTGATTTTGGGCTGCGTCGTGGCCGCGGGCCTGCTGATGTATCCGGGATGGCTGGGCCCACAAGGCATGCCCTGGCAGTTTGTTGTGGGTGTCGGCATGGCCTGCGCCGTGACGGCGCTGCCCGTGCTGATCCTGCTGATGGACAAGCTCGCCATCCTGCGCCAGCCCGTGGGCCAGCGCCTGATCCGCTATGCGAGCCTGGACGACATCGCGATCTGGGGTGTGCTGGCGCTGATCCTGATGGACTGGAAACGGGTGGGCACCCAGGCCGGCTTCCTGGTGGCTTTCGGCCTTGTGAGCTATGCCTTTCGCAAGCTCATGGTGTGGCTGCCCGAGCGTGACCGCTGGTACGTCGGGCTCATCTGGCTGATCGTCTGCGCCTTCGGTGCGGAATGGGCTGGCCTGGACTACATGATCGGGGCATTCCTGGCCGGCGCCGTCATTGACGGAGACTGGTTTGACCAGGAACACATGGACCTGCTGCGGCACCATGTGCTGCTGGTGATGATGCCTGTGTTCTTCCTGAGCGCGGGGTTGCGCACCAACTGGTCCGTGGGCGGTGAAGCCGTTTTTGTTGCTGCTGCGGTACTGCTGTTGGCATCAGTCGGCGGCAAGTTGCTGGGCACTTACATCGCCGGCAAGGTGCTGAAATGGGCGCCCGGTGAAGGCTCCATCATCGGCTGGCTGTTGCAGACCAAGGGCCTGATCATGATCATCTTTGTCAACATCCTGCTGAGCAAGAAAATCATCACCAACGAGACCTTCACCGCCCTGCTGCTGATGGCCATTGCCAGCACCATGCTGACGGTGCCGATGACGGCACCCCGGCTTCAGCGCATGAAGGAGATCATCTTTCGCTCGAAGTAAGCGGCGTAATCGGGGTAATCGGCCTTCTGGCGGCCTTCCAGCGGGCCAGCAGGAACTC
>NZ_JBFUBD010000400.1:0-2389 GCF_056405935.1 Polaromonas sp. P1_E3 | reverse complement strand
CCCCGACCGGTGTCTTCCCGAGCGTTGCGGCGCTGTTCGTACGGGTCAGCCTGGCATCCATCAGGGTGAGGCCGCCCAGCAGGCGGACGTGCGGTGCCGCCTCGCCGAACATATTAAGTTCAAAGCCGCGATTGCGCTGCTCGGCATCGACTGCAAACACGTTCCCGGTCAGTTGTCCGCTGGGTTTTTCAATCTGGAACAGGCTTGCGGTGGTGGTCAGCGAACCTTGGTCGAACTTGACACCGACCTCATGCTGCCTGGACTTGTAAGGCGCAAACACCACGCCGGCATTGGAGGCCGTCTGCGGCGCTACATCGCCCTTGCTCAGGCCTTCGATGTAATTTGCATAAAGCGAAACGTTCTTCCAGGGTTTAACAACCAAGCCCATCAATGGCGTGACGGCGGTCTTGTCATACGACGACGTGAGGGCGCTGGTGGCGGGGTCGAAGTTGTCCGATTTGACCCGTTGCTGGCGCGCACCGACGGTGAGCAGCAGGCGGTCATCAAGCATCGACAACGTATCGGTAACCGCGACGCCGCTCAAGGAGGTCTCCGAGATCTTCGAAACCTGTGTGGGCGCAGCGACGTTCTGCTCGGGTCGTRCCACCGGCGAATAGATATTTGAGAGCACAGCCGCGCCATTGGTGGAACCACGGTCCAGGCGGTCCCGGTAGGTGCTGACCTGCAAGGTCACCGCGTGCCGGACGGTGCCGGTGTCGAAACGGGCCCGCAGGCCGGTGTCGGCACTGACACGGTCAATGTCAAACTTGAAATAGGCCGGCACGGTGCTGGTGTCACCTGCGGCATTGAGAATGGTCGATGTACCGAAAAGCCGCGCCACGGTGGTCTTTCCTCCCCCAGCGTTGGCGAAAAGGGTCAGCTTGTCGCTGAGCTCGTACTCCGCACGCAGCAAGGCCGATTGGTCTTCGACCTTCGACCACTCCCAAGCCTGTGTGACATTGCGCCGGCCATCCGGCGCAGCGGGCAGCATACTGGCAGCAGGCAACAGGAACGGGCGCGACGGCGCGTCAAACCGCTCCACCTGGCTGATGAGGTCCAGTGATGCGGAAAGCCGCTCGCCCTGAAAGTCAAGTGCGGCAGCGCCCACTGTCGCCTTCCGCGATTGCTTGTCGACCGCAGTGTCGCCCTGCTGGTGGCCGGCATTGACCCGCAAGCCAAACTGACGGTCCGCGCCAAAGCGGCGGCTCACATCGACATGGCCCCCGGCCTGCGAGCCAGAAGCGTAGTCCGCCGTAAACCGGGTCAGGTCGGTTCTGAGCGCACGCTTCGGAACCACGTTGATCACACCCCCGATGCCGCTGTTCGGCGACATGCCGTACAAAAGGGCGCCGGGGCCTTTCAAAACCTCCACGCGTTCTATGTAATCGGTAAAGAGCCGGTAGTTAGGCGCCACTCCGTACTGCCCGTCAAATGCGATCTCGCCGACATTGCCTTCTCCGATCGGAAAGCCACGAATAAAAAAGGCATCCAGCAAGCCGCCCGTCTGACCCGTTGAGCGGACGGAGGAATCCGCAGCCAAAACATCCGCGACTGTGCCCGCCTGCCGGTTCTGAATCATCTGCGAGGTGTAGCTGCTGACACTGAAAGGCGTTTTCATGGTGTCGGTATTGCCAAGCACGCCCAGCCGGGCACCCCGCGCCGATTGACCGCCGGCATATGGCGCCGGAAGACCGGCCGCCTGCTCCTCGCGGACCGTGACCTCAGTGAGGGTTCTGGAGCTCTGCACCTTGGCTTCCCCGGCCCCGTCAGCGGCAGAGGGCACTGTTTGCGCCTGCGCCTCACCCAGAAAACTGATGCCCAGCAGCCCCGCGACAGCCACGCGCCTGGCAGAGGCCACTGGATCTGCAAGACCCGACTGCGAATACGGCAAAAAAAGCGGGGCAAAGTCAGAGAGACGAGGGTAGTACCCGGTGAGCATGATGCGCATGTCCTTTTTATTGTTCGAGATGAAGATAGAAAACGTAGAAAGCCAGAAAGCCCAAATCAATCGCCGTTTATCTTAATTTAAATGAGAATGATTTGCACTAAGATTTGCATATAAAAAGCAACCGCTTGTTTTTCCAACTGATGAGATCAATCAATACGCAGGCAGTCTTGCCCAGCAGAGATTCGAAAAAGAGGCGCCTGCAAGCAGGCTGAGGCATGTGAACGCCGCTACGGATGCGAATCAGCAACGCACGCGGTATCCATAGCCGATGCAGTAGTCGCGGGAAAACACAGCGGCACCTCAGACAGCTTCACGCCAGGCTGTTACCTGCAGGAAGCCGGATCAGATCAGATATGAGCGCGCAAGAACTTTCGAGGAATGCAGTGAGGCAAACCAGGCGGCATAACATCCATGCGCGGCAGGATTTCGGCGGAGGTTGCC
>NZ_JBFUBD010000399.1:0-2399 GCF_056405935.1 Polaromonas sp. P1_E3 | reverse complement strand
GTTCTTCTTCCAGGGCCATGGCCGATTCGGCCGGCACCAGGGCACAAAAATCAGAAGGCCCCAGACGCGCAAGCGCGCCGTTTTGCGGCAGCCTCTGCCGCAGCACCTGTGCCAGCATCAGCGCGAGGGCATCACGGTTGGAAAACCCCGCAACCTCAGCCACCTGCTCCAGGTTGTCCACGTTCAAGCTGCACACGGCCAGGTCAGTCGAATTGGTGCGTGCGTCCTCAACACCCAGTGCAAGCAGCTCGCGAAATCCGCGGATGTTCCAGCAGCCGGTCAACGGATCCAGCGCCCCCTTTCGCTGCAGGGCACTGAGCCGCATCATCAACTTGCTTTGCAGGCTGGACATCGCCCTCATTTTCAGTTCGGCTTCAGCCATGCTGCCAAGGTCTTTCAAGGCATCCCATTCTTCGGGTCCGAAAGTGCGCGGCATGGTGTCAATCACGCAAAGCGAGCCCACCGCGAGCCCGGGCGCGATTTCCAGCGGCCAGCCGAGGTATGAGCGGATTCCCGGAGGACCCACCACCAGCGGGTTGTCGTGAAACCGGATGTCTTCCCACGTATCGGGAATACACAGGGGCTTGTTGATTGCCACAGCATGGCCGCAAAAGGAGATGTCCCTCGCCGTGTGGTCGACTTCGATGCCCTGAACAGAGCGAAACCATTGCTCATCTTCTTCGACGATGGAAATCAGGGAAATCGGCACATTGAGCAATCTTTTCGCGGTGCGGGTGATACGGTCAAACCGCTCTTCGCGAGGCGCGTAAGCGCAAAAACCATGACGCAGGGCGTCCAGGCGCTCGCTGTCGTTGTCGGGGATCGGGGCTGAAAGCATGGGTAAGTCCGGTTAGGCGTGGAGCCGCTCGAGAATGTACGCGAAGCATCCATCGGCGGATTCAACTACTTGCCAGGAAGCGTCAGATTTTCCGAAAAATATTCCCGAAACAGGACGCATCGCCTGTGCGCCGCACTTCGCCAGGAGCGATGCCGGCGCCGGACCCTATGGTTTTTGTGGGACAAGCGAAGTCGGGTCCGACCTACAGCGCCAGCGGTCGGAGCGCGTGCAAGCTGGGGCTTGCGGCATCTGACCACTGATTCATCGCATGAAGCGCTCCCCCATTCGCATCGGCATCTCCGGCTGGCAGTACGCCGGCTGGCGAGGTGTGTTCTATCCGCCTGGGCTGGCGCAAGCCCATGAACTGGCCTTCGCGTCGCGCGCCATGCAGACCATTGAAATCAACGGTTCGCACTATTCATTGCAGCGGCCGACCAGCTATCAGCGCTGGCATGACGATACGCCGGACGACTTTGTCTTCAGCGTGAAGGCGCCGCGTTACCTCACCCACCTGCTCCGGCTCGAAGGTGACAGCGTGCCGGTTGCGCTGGGCAATTTCATCGCTTCGGGGATTCTGAACCTGCGCGCCAAGCTGGGACCGCTGCTGTGGCAGTTTCCGCCTGGCATGGCATTCAAGCCCGAAGTGTTTGAGTCTTTTTTGCAATTGCTGCCGCACGACACCGAAGCCGCAGCCCGGTTCGCGCGCCGGCACCACGACGACCATGTACGCAACCCCTGCCTGGAAACCGACCGCAAACGCCGCCTGCGGCATGCCATAGAAATCCGCCACCCGAGCTTTTGCACAGAAGTATTTGTCAGGATGCTGCGCCGTCACCGGGCTGCGCTGGTGGTGTCCGAAGCCGTGGCGGACTGGCCTTATGTGGAGGACGTGACTGGTGACTTTGTCTATTTGCGCCTGCATGGCCCTGAAACGCTGTACGGCGGCCGCTACAGCAACGCAGCGCTGGACCGTTGGGCAACGCGGATCAATGCCTGGGCCTCGGGCGGAGAACCCGAAGATGCCCACCGCATATCAACCCTGCGGCCACGGGCCCGTTCGGGCCGTGACGTGTACTGCTATTTCGACAACGACCAAAAAGTACGGGCGCCCTTTGACGCACGCCGGCTTACCGAGCGGTTGATGCCGGAAGAGACTCTTTCACTGGAGCCGCTTGATCGGCAAGCCGATCTGTTCAGTTCATGACGCCAACGTCGGGGGTGATCCCGATAACGGCCATCGTCCCAGAATTTCGTAGCGCGTTTCCCCCATGGCGCTTTGCACCAGTGCAAATTCATCCGCCGGCCAGGTGATTGCGGCAACAGGCTGCTCGAGGACTACCTGGGCGTCATACAACAAAGTGACATGCGGGGTAAATGAACTGCGTGGGCCGCCCGGTACATCTTTCATTGCAAGGGCGTCCCACAAGCTGATCCGGAACTCTTTCAACGCCAGATTGGCCTTGCCCGAATCCTTGAGCACCACCGGACGCGTTTCGGCGTTGCGTCCGAAACTTACCACCTGATCGAGGTGGACTGAAAAACCGCCTGCGCACGTTTGAGT
>NZ_JBFUBD010000398.1:0-2404 GCF_056405935.1 Polaromonas sp. P1_E3 | reverse complement strand
GTCTTCAGCTTGTCTTTCAGCTTGTCCATGGTGTCGCGCAGCGTCTTGGCGTCGGCGCCTTCGAGCTTCGCGGCCAGTACCTTGAGGCCCTTGACGTCAACAGCCTGCGTGACCAGCTCATCGCCCTGTGACGAAGCCAGCTTGCCCTTGAGCGCGGCGATTTCTTTCTCCAGCGACTTGACCTGGTCCAGCACCTGGCTGATGCGGCCCTGCAGCTCCGAAGGGCTGGCCTTGAGCGAGCCGGCTGCGGCTTCCACCGTGGACTCAAGCGACTGCAAGTAGGCCAGCGCGTWTTCACCGGTCACGGCCTCCACGCGCCGCACACCGGCGGCCACGCCGCTTTCAGCCACGATCTTGAAGAGGCCGATATCACCGGTGCGTTTGACGTGAACACCACCGCAGAGCTCCTTGCTGGAGCCGATCGTCAGCACACGCACGGTCTCACCGTACTTTTCGCCGAAGAGCATCATCGCGCCGGATTTCTGCGCATCTTCCATGGCCATCACGCTGGCATCGGTTGCCACGTTGGACAAAATTTCAGCGTTGACGCGTGCCTCGATCTCGCGGATCTGCGCGTCGGTGACGGGCGCGTTGTGCGCAAAGTCAAAGCGTGTGCGTTCAGCGTTCACGAGCGAACCCTTTTGCTGCACATGATCGCCCAGCACTTCACGCAAGGCCTTGTGCATCAGGTGGGTGGCGCTGTGGTTGCGCACCGTGGCGGCGCGCAGCGCGGTGTTGACCTGCGCGGTCACGGTGTCGCCGACTTTCAGCGTGCCCTCTTCCTGCGTGCCGTGGTGGCCGAACACGTCGGCCTTGATCTTGAGCGTGTCGTCCACCGTGAAAGTGGAACCCGCGGCCGTGAGCCGGCCCTGGTCCCCGACCTGGCCGCCGCTTTCGGCGTAGAACGGTGTCGTGCTCAGCACGACCACGCCGCTTTGGCCTGCATCGAGCGCCTGCACGGCCACACCGTCGGCATACAGCGCGACGACTTTGGCGGGCTCTTCCAGCAACTCGTAGCCGGTAAAGGCGTGGCCTTCGCCGGAATACTCCAGCGCACGGTCCATCTTGAACTTGCCGGCAGCGCGTGCCTGGTTCTTCTGCTTGTCCATGGCCGCCTTGAAGCCGGCCTCATCCACTTCCACACCGCGCTCGCGGCACACGTCAGCCGACAAGTCCAGCGGGAAGCCGTAGGTGTCGTGCAGCTTGAAGGCGACCTCGCCCGGGAGTACCTTGGCACCACCGGCCAGGGCGGTGTCCAGAATGGTCATGCCGATTTCGAGCGTTTCGAAGAAGCGCTCTTCTTCGGCTTTCAGCACGGACGTGATGCGGGCTTCGTCGGCCTTGAGCTTGGGATAGGCATCGCCCATCAGCCTGGCCAGGTCAGCCACAAGCTTGTGGAAGAAAGGTGTTTTCTTGCCGAGCTTGTAGCCGTGGCGAATCGCGCGGCGGATGATGCGGCGCTGCACATAACCGCGGCCTTCATTGGACGGGTTGACGCCGTCGCTCACTAAAAATGCGGTAGCGCGGATGTGGTCGGCAATGACAAACAGGCTCTTGTTGCCCAGGTCTTTTTCGCCGGTTTCGCGCGACGCCGCCTTGATCAGCTCGGCGAAGATGTCGATTTCGTAGTTGCTGTGCACATGCTGCAGGATGGCGGCCAGGCGCTCCAGGCCCATGCCGGTGTCCACGCAGGGCGCGGGCAGCTTGGTGACGCTGCCGTCGGCGGCCATGTCGAACTGCATGAACACGTTGTTCCAGATTTCGATGAAGCGGTCACCGTCTTCATCGGGGCTGCCGGGCGGGCCGCCGGGGATGTGGTCGCCGTGGTCGTAGAAGATTTCGCTGCACGGGCCGCAGGGGCCGGTGTCGGCCATCATCCAGAAGTTGTCGGACTTGTAGCGGCCGCCCTTGTTGTCGCCGATGCGGATCACGCGCTCGGGCGGCAGGCCGATCTCCTTGGTCCAGATGTCATAGGCCTCGTCATCTTCTTCGTACACCGTGGCCAGCAGGCGCTCTGGCGGCAACTTGTAGACCTCGGTCAACAATTCCCAGGCCCACTTGAGCGACTCACGCTTGAAATAGTCTCCGAAGCTCCAGTTGCCCAGCATCTCGAAAAAGGTGTGGTGGCGCGCGGTGTAGCCCACGTTCTCCAGGTCGTTGTGCTTGCCGCCGGCGCGCAGGCAGGCCTGTACCGACGCTGCACGCACGTAGGGGCGCTTGTCGGTGCCCAGGAACACATCCTTGAACTGCACCATGCCCGAGTTGGTGAACATCAGCGTCGGGTCATTGCCCGGCACCAGCGAGCTGGAGGGCACCACGGTATGGCCTTTAGACGCGAAGAAATCAAGAAATGTCTTGCGAATGTCCGAGACGGTGAATACAGGTGTTGAAGCTGACGTGGGGG
>NZ_JBFUBD010000397.1:0-2405 GCF_056405935.1 Polaromonas sp. P1_E3 | reverse complement strand
TCTCCTGCGTGCCGATGTTCCCGCTTGCGCCGGGCTTGTTGTCAATCACAAAAGGCCGGCCCAGCGACTTCATCAGCTCGGCCGTCAGGATGCGGCATATGTTGTCTGGCGAGCCACCGRCAGAAGACGGCACGATCAACCGGATGGGCCGGTCTGGCCAGGCGGCGCGTGCCAGCAATGGCGCCGATGCCATCGCAACGGCACCCAGCTTGAGAAGCGTTCGCCGGCTGGTTTGAAATTCAGTCATGAGGCCACCTTTTTTGATTKGTGAATGAGAAAACTGAATGATGCGTGGACAAATCCAAGGCTACAAACGACAATTTATCCGTCTTCCATGTCTTTTTCTCATGCACCATGATGCTGCGCGCGCCTTCCACGATGTCCCTGCTGTGCCTTGAAGCCAGCGCGCGGCTGCGGTCTTTTACCGCAGCCGCGCAAGAGCTGCACCTGACACAGGGCGCAGTCAGCCGCCAGATCATGGCGCTTGAAAGCCGCCTTGACCTCAAGCTGTTTGTGCGGCGCCGGGATGCGGTGGTCCTGACAGAGGCCGGCCGCTACTACCTGGACGAAGTCAGCGCCATTCTCCAGCGCCTGGAGCGCGCTACAGCCAATGTGATGGCACTCAAGGGGCGTGGTGGTTCGCTGACGCTGTCGGTGGGCGCATCGCTGGGCAGCTACTGGTTGATTCCGCGCCTGCCGGACTTCACCCGCGCGTACAGTGAAATCACCCTCAACTTTGCGACCCGCGTGGGCTCGGTTGATTTCAAGAGCATGCCGGTCGATGCCTCGCTTGAGTTCGGCGACGGAAAGCGCCCGGGCCTGCACAACGACTTTGTGCTGCCCCTGGCTATGGCCCCGTATGCCGCACCGGCCTGGATCGCCAAAAACGGAAAGACACTGACCTCCCGCACACCCGTGTCTGCCCTGGTGCACCACACCACGGTACTGGATGCCTGGCAAAAATGGTTCGACCATGCCGGACTGGGGATGGGTACCGGGCAGGAGGGGCCGCGCTATGAGTTGATGTCGATGGCGCTGAATGCCTCAGTGGTGGGCCTGGGCGCCGTGCTGCTGCCTGATTTCATGGCCAGGGATGCCGTCGCCACCGGCCGGTTACGTCGGCTCTCAAAGAAGCAATGGGTGTCTACGCGCGGCTACTACCTGGTATATCCGGAGGAATCGGCCGGACTTGAAGCCCTCAAGGTATTTCGCTCCTGGCTGCTGGCGCAAGCGACGGCCGGGCAGGTCTGAGACAAGGGCAAGTTGCAGGCCTATCCGCCGGCAGACCTCAACGCCACCAGCACCACCACGACCACAGCCAGGATCAGGGAAACACCCCGCCAGAACGCCACCGGGTTGCGCTCGAGCAAAGCCGGGCGGGTCTTGTCCAGGAATGACTGGTTGGGGTGGCGCAGGTCGTATAAAAACTCCGACAGCTCACCATAGCGCTTGGCGGGATCGGGGTGGACAGCCTTGCGGAGCACGCCGTCTATCCAGGGAGGTATGCCCTGGTCCTCATACAGCACGGAGTCATAGCGCAGCTTGCTCTGTGCAGCCCGGGTCCGGCATTTGGCCACTTCAGCGCCGTAGGGCAGTTTGCCCGTCAGCATCTGGTAGGTGATGACGCCGAGTGAGAACAGGTCAGAGCGCGCGGTGCCGCCCTCGCCCACAAAATATTCCGGCGCTGAATACTGGGCCGTGCCCAGGATGTCGTTGTGCCCGCCGGGCGCATCTGCTTCCATAAGGCTGGCCACGCGGGTTGAGCCAAAGTCAATGATCTTGGCCGTGCCGGTCTTGTCGATCATGACGTTCTCTGGCCGCAGGTCCTGGTGCAGCATCTCCAGCCGGTGAAACGCGCGCAGGCCTTTGGYGATTTGCTCCACCAGCGCACGCACGGCCTCCAGCCCAGGCCGGGGGTTGTCAATCATCCACTGGCTCAGCGTTTGCCCGTCGATGTATTCGGTGGCCACATACACATAGTGGCGCTTGCGGGTCGGCACATAAGGCTTGAGCACATGCGCGCTGTTGATGCGCCGGGCAATCCACTCTTCGGTCAGAAACCTTTCAAGGTAGGCCGGGTCGCCACCCAAATCTATGGACGGGGTTTTGAGGATGACGAGTGTGCCGGTTTCATCGTCGGTGGCCAGGTAAATATGGCTGCGGCTACTGCCGTGCACTTCGCGGATGATGGTGTAACCGTCAAACGCCGTCCTGGCTTCGAGGATGGGGGGAAGCGGCAGGCCCGACAGCTGCTGCACCATCTCACCCGCCTGCCCGGTGGGCAGCTCATCGACGCGGACAATTTGTGCCGTAAGGTTGTCGCCACTGCCTCGCTCCAGGGCTTTTTCAACGATGGATTTCGCGGCCATATCCAGCCCGCCAGGCTCGTCAGCGCAGATGTGGAT
>NZ_JBFUBD010000396.1:0-2408 GCF_056405935.1 Polaromonas sp. P1_E3 | reverse complement strand
GACCTGGGCCAGGGCTACATCGTGGATTCGTTCATGGTGGTGGTGCTGGGCGGCGTGGGCCAGCTGGCGGGCACGGTGTATGCCGCGATGGGCCTGGGCATCCTCAACAAATTCCTCGAAGGCTGGACGGGCGCCGTGCTGGCCAAGATTGCCGTGCTGGTGTTCATCATCATCTTCATCCAGAAGCGGCCGCAGGGCATTTTTGCGATGAAGGGCCGTTCGGCTGAAGCGTAAAGACGATGACTTCCATGACCCCCATGCCTCCCATCGTCAATCTTCCTGCCAAAGGCCCGCTGCTGACACGCGGCGGCTGGAGCGCCTTCATGATGGCGCTGATCGCCGTCTGCGCCATTGCGCCCATCCTCAACCTGTGGGTGCCCGAAGGCAGCGTGTTCCACATGAGCACGTATGCCGTGGCGCTGCTAGGCAAGATCATGTGCTACGCCATCTGCGCGCTGGCCATGGATTTGATCTGGGGCTACACCGGCATCCTCTCGCTGGGGCACGGCGTGTTTTTTGCGCTGGGCGGCTACGCCATGGGCATGTACCTCATGCGCCAGATCGGCCGCGACGGCAACTACAAAAGCCACCTGCCCGACTTCATGGTGTTTCTTGACTGGAAGACGCTGCCCTGGCACTGGACTTTCAGCGACAGCTTTGCCGCCACGCTGTTTTTGATTGTGGCGGTGCCGGGCCTCATTGCCTTTGTGTTTGGCTTTTTTGCGTTCCGCTCGCGCATCAAGGGCGTTTACTTTTCCATCATCACGCAGGCCATGACGTTTGCGGCCATGCTGCTGTTCTTTCGCAATGAAACCGGCTTTGGCGGCAACAACGGCTTTACCGACTTCAAGCGCATCCTGAACATCCCGATCGCCACGCCATCGATGCGCATGACGCTGTTCATCATGACCGGCCTCACGCTGCTGGGTTTCTTCCTGTTTGCCAAATGGCTGGTGGGCAGCAAGTTTGGCCGCGTGCTGCAGGCCATTCGCGACGCCGAAACGCGTGTGATGTTCTCGGGCTACAGCCCGCTGGGCTACAAGCTCACCATCTGGGTTATTTCGGCTGTCATGTGCGGCGTGGCCGGTGCCTTGTATGTACCGCAGGTGGGCATCATCAACCCGAGTGAGATGAGCCCGGCCAATTCGATTGAGATTGCCATCTGGGCGGCGGTGGGCGGGCGCGCCAGCCTGATCGGGCCGATTGTGGGCGCCTTTATCGTCAATGGGGCCAAGAGCTGGCTCACGGTGGCGTACCCCGAGTTCTGGCTGTATTTTTTGGGGGCGCTGTTTATTGGCGTCACGCTCTTCCTGCCAGACGGCGTGGTGGGCCTGGTTAAGAAATTGCGCAAGGGAGGTGCGAAATGACCCCCGACCTTCTTGAACAGGGCGCGCGCCGTGTGGAGGAGCGCCGGGCCGCACTCGAAGCCAACAAGAGCAACACCGAGTCCGGCGGCCGCAGCGCCAGCGGCAGCCGCATTGCGCACGCCGCCGGCGAGGTGGACGTTACCCACGGCCGCATTCTTTATCTGGAAGATGTGAGCGTCAGCTTCGACGGTTTCAAGGCCATCAACAAGCTGAGCCTGGACATCGCGCCCGGCGAGCTGCGCTGCATCATCGGCCCCAACGGCGCCGGCAAGACCACCATGATGGACATCATCACCGGCAAGACCCGGCCCGATGAAGGCACGGTGTTCTTCGGCAGCACGATTGACCTGCTGCGCCACAAGGAAGCCGAAATCGCCCAGCTGGGCATTGGCCGCAAGTTCCAGAAGCCCACGGTGTTTGAGCAGCTCACGGTGTTTGAAAACCTGGAACTCGCGCTGAAGACCAACAAGGGCGTGAAGCATTCGATGTTCTTCAAGCTCGATTCGGCGCAAAGCGACAGGCTGGCCGAAATCCTGGTGACGATTCACCTGGCGGACAGCGTGGGCCGCATGGCCGGCAACCTGAGCCATGGGCAAAAGCAGTGGCTGGAGATCGGCATGCTGCTGATGCAGGACCCCAAGCTGTTGTTGCTTGACGAGCCGGTGGCTGGCATGACGGATGAAGAGACTGCGCGCACAGCGGAGTTGTTCTTGACGCTCAAGGGCAAGCATTCGCTGATGGTGGTAGAGCACGACATGAGTTTCATCAAGACGATTTCGGAGATCGTGACTGTGCTGTGTGATGGGTCGGTGTTGGCTCAAGGCACTCTTGATCAAGTCCAGGCTGATGAGCGGGTGATTGAGGTGTATCTTGGGCGCTGAGCCGTTAGCCGCTCGGACTGAGCTTGTCGAAGCCCGTGCCTGTTCCGACGTGGCGCTCTTTGTTGAGTGCAGCTGGCCGGGGGTTGCCCGGCAGGCAACTCACTTTTCTTTGCTTCGCCAAAGAAAAGTAAGCAAAAGAAAGGCGACCCTGGTTCCTGCG
>NZ_JBFUBD010000395.1:0-2441 GCF_056405935.1 Polaromonas sp. P1_E3 | reverse complement strand
GTGAACGGCCTCGCCCATTGAGGCCAGGGTGCTCGCGTTGTCGCCGCCACCGGGAATCAGCACCGCGTCAAACATCACGGAAGGCATATTCGTGAAGGTGTGATCTACGGCAAGCTGCCGTCCGGATGACGTGCTGACTGTTCCCAGGTGCTGTGCGACGACTTTGCACTGCGCGCCGGYATCTGCAAGGTCCTGCTGAACGCGTTTGAGGGCCGCGGCTTCAACGCCGTCTGCCACGAGGATGGCGACCTTGCGGGTCTTTACACCTGCGCCCGTGCGGCCCACCATGCGCAGCGCCGGGTCTTCCTCTACCTTGCCGGTGATGCGGTAATCCCGAAAACCCAACCTGCCAGATGCGGCCTTGGGATCCGGCGGATTGATGCCAAGTGAGGCTGCAACGCGGGCGGCCAGCTTCAGGTCGAYGTGGGCCAGGTTATCTACCATGCGCTGCCGGATTTCGGGAACCTCCACCCTGGAAAGCTCAAACCGGAATGCCGCGACGATGTGGTCTTTTTCTGCTGCGCTCTGGCTGTTCCAGAACAGCGACGCCTGGGAAAAATGGTCATCGAATGACGGGCTGCGCCGCCTTGTTTTGGGCGATTCCACCGAGCCTGGGTATGACTGGAAACCGTGTGCACCACCGTCTACCCTGAACTCGGAACCGTTGCCCAGCGTATTGGGCTCATAGGCAACACGGCCCTTGCTGATCGTCTGGCGATGCATGCCGTCTCGCTGGAAGTTATGCATCGGACAGACGGCCCGGTTGATGGGGATTTCATGAAAATTGGCGCCGCCCAGGCGTGACAGCTGCGTGTCCGTATAAGAAAGCAATCGCCCTTGTAGCAGCGGGTCGTTGGAGAAATCGATACCCGGCACCAGGTGGCCGGGGTGAAATGCCACTTGCTCGGTTTCCGAAAAGAAATTGTCGGGATTACGGTTCAAGACCATTTTGCCGATGATCTGCACAGGCACCTGCTCTTCAGGAATCAGCTTGGTGGGATCCAGGATGTCGAATCCCAGTTCATGCTCCTTGCCTTCGTCGACGATCTGCACGCCCAGTTCCCATTCGGGGAAGTTGCCGCTTTCGATGGCTTCCCAAAGATCACGCCTGTGGAAGTCAGGGTCTTTGCCTGCGATTTTCTGTGCCTCGTCCCAAGCCAGCCCGTGTACGCCCAGCTTGGGCTTCCAGTGAAATTTAACAWAAAAGGCACCGCCCCGGGCATTGATGAAGCGAAAGGCGTGCACGCCAAAGCCTTCCATCATGCGATAGCTGCGTGGAATGGCTCTGTCCGACATCGTCCACAGCAGCATGTGGGTGGATTCGGGCATGAGCGAAGCGAAGTCCCAGAACGTGTCGTGGGCGCTGGTTGCCTGCGGCATTTCGTGGTGGGGCTCTGGTTTGATCGCATGGATCAGGTCGGGAAACTTGATGGCGTCCTGTATGAAAAAGACCGGGACGTTATTGCCGACCAGGTCGTAATTGCCCTCGGCGGTGTAAAACTTCACTGCGAAGCCGCGCACGTCGCGAACGGTGTCGGCGGAGCCCCTGGATCCGGCCACACTGGAAAAACGCACGAAAACCGGCGTTTCAACGTCCGGGTCCTGCAGGAAACCGGCGCTGCTGTACTGCACCATGGATTTGTATGGCTTGAAGTACCCATGCGCTCCCGCGCCACGGGCGTATACCGCACGCTCCGGAATGCGTTCCTGTCCGAAATGGGTAATTTTTTCGCGGAGTATGAAGTCCTCCAGCAAGGTCGGGCCGCGCTCGCCTGCCTTGAGCGAATTGTGGTTATCTGGAATTTGAAGCCCCTGGTTTGTGGTCAGGGCAGCAGCGGGGCCGGCGGAGAATCCTTCAAGCTGGGACTTTTTGTCTTTGACTCCTTCCATATTTCGGCCGGGATTACTAACGTTGCGCTTGGATGGCGGCATGAAAAGTCTTTCGTTTTAAGGAGCGCGCCAGAGGTGCGCGATGGCGATGCTGGAGCACTCTGTCGTAGCCGAGCCAGCTGCCAGCTGGTGCGGCATGGCCGCACTCACGTATCAAGAAGGCCTTCCAGGCCCTTCACGCAGGCCAGCAGGGCCAGTGCAGCGACGGTACCAGCCAGGCACCAGCCCATGAGCTCTTGAACCACGTCGGCAATGTTGTCGGGCAGCAGCATCGAGCATAAAAACAGGGCCGCAGCGCAGACAAGCGCCGTGAGGAAAGCGTGAACCAGGTCAATGTCCCGAGGACTCGCGTGAATTCGCCAGGCTGTAAGCAATCCTGCCGCCATGCCTGCCAAAAGTCCGCCCGTCAGCTTCATGATGAGTCCCCGTATGGTTTTAAACGCCTCACCGGCTGCGTGCCGGTGCTTCGATCTGGTGCATACACCATAAGGGCCGGCCCCCTGGTATCCAGTTGCCGGATGCCGGTGGGTCCTGTAAGGCCTTTCTTTTCC
>NZ_JBFUBD010000394.1:0-2445 GCF_056405935.1 Polaromonas sp. P1_E3 | reverse complement strand
GGCCACGCCTGGCCTGTCAAGAAAAATTTATACCGTGCGCCGGCAGGAAGGCAGCCTTTCGGTGGCGGCACAGGCGTTGCACGACCTGATCATGGAGCGCATGAAAACGTGGCAACCCGGGCCGCAGCCAAAACGCCGCCAACCCGGGAAGCTTTAGGGCTCGGGGGTCTCGGGGGTTAAAGCGAGCCCAGATCCTGCACGGCGTCCACCACCATGCTGGTACCCAGTGCAATCAGCAGGATATCAGTGGCGACACGCACATACTTGTGGCCCGAGGGAGGCGGGCCGAGCCGCCCCACCACAGAGGCTGGCACGGGGTAATACACCACACCGGCAGGCAGCGGTTGCCCGATGGCGTATTTTTTGGCCTGGCCCGGCGGCATGCAGCCGTTGTTTTTCTTGGCAAGGCCCGGTGGGCAATGGCCCGACTTGAATTGCTTTCCGTAGTAGTCCTGCAGCACCACACGCTGCTCGGGAACAAAATAGCCGCCAACTTTGACGTCTTCATGTTTATTGCCTTTGGACTTTTTGGCTTTTTTGCCGCCGTGGTCGTCCTGGTCTGACTGCTCCACCTGGCTGTGTTTTCCGCCCTTGTCTTTGTTCTTTCCGCCGCCGGCCCATTCGGGTTTTTCGGCAAAGCTTGCGGAGCACATCAGCGCGCCGGCCATTAAAAAGGCCAGGCTGCGGGTGGGCAGGCGCAAACCGGTTTTCGGGGTCGTTGTTGTTGTCATCGTGGTTCTCCAGTGGTATCAGTTCGGGATCGGCCCGGCGGCATTGCGGCTACGTCAAGTTGGCGGGTTACTGCCACAGGCAACAGTGCACAAGGCTCCTTCTTCAACGGGCCCCTGCGGCGACCGTTGACAGGGCTTGCGCATGCCACGTGCGCACCGAATGCACGTCATACCCTGCATGGCAGTGCAGTCAAAGCTGTGCCATTCTGGCCCGAAACACGGCAGCCGGATGTCAGGAAACAAGCTGTTTCACGGTCATACATTGACACGCATTTGAGGGACTGGGGATAGATGCCTGACTTGCGGACCCAGCCAGGAAGACAACAAACGGGCACCACGACACAAAGGACTTATTGCTATATTTATGATAGCTGCTGGCGCCCGTCCATAATGCTCCGCAGGGCATTCAATCCCTGAATTACCGGGACGGGGCAACGCGTCATTTTGGTTGCGGTTCAGCAAATTTGAGCAGCCGCGTCGCCAGCAGCGTTTCAGCCAGAAAGCAAACCAGCGCCAGAAGAAAGCACACCACGCCCGAGAGGAAGCAGATGGTGGCAATGCGCAGGGTCGGCAGCTCGCTGGTTTCCCCCAGGAAAAGCAGGATGATGGTGGTGCCGATCAGCATGGCGCAAAAGGTCAGAAAGGCGATGCAGATGTTGACGAGCCAGCCGCGCTGGCGCAACTCGCGCAGCTCGGCATACATGCGGTGCGCGCGGGCCTCTTCCACGCCGCCGGTTTCGAGCCGGTTCTCCAGGAAACGCGCGCGGTCAATGATGCGTGCCAGCCGCCCTGCAACGGCGGCGATCATGCCAGAAACAGCGGTGAGCAAAAACACCGGCGCCACCGCCAGCTGGATGCCATGGGTGACGGTCGCAAGGTCGGGGGCAAAATTCATGCGGGCGTCTCCGTTGACAGATTGGGATGGCCTGCATTTTGTCATGCCGTGCCGGAGCCCTTGCCACGAGGACTCACCGGTGCTGAAACCTAACGCAATTCAAAGGGCGCGTCGTAGCGCCGCTGGCAGCTTTCGCAGAAAAAACTGCGGCGGTTGGTTTTTCCGAGATAGGCCTTGACGAATGGAATGGCACAGCGCGGGCAGGTCTTTTTGGTGTGCGCCAGCCAGTGCTGCTTGAGCACAAAAGCCCGCTTCCATTCCAGAAAGTCAAAGCTGTATTGCCGCGCCTGCTCGACCAGCGCCCGCAGCTTGGGCGCGGGCATGGCGCCTACGGTTGATAGCGGGTGCACGCGGATGCGAAACAGCACCTCGTTCTTGATGATGTTGCCGACACCGGAGAAAACCGTCTGGTCCAGCAGTGCGTCGCAGACAAGTGCGTCGGGCATGGCGCGCAACTTTCTGCGGGCAGCCACCGGATCCCAGGCATCCGACAGAACATCCGCACTCCAGTCGTAAGCGGCATCCAGCGGTCCTTCCACGAAACGCACCGAACAGGTGTAGAAGTTCAGCTCTTCTCCGCCAGCGAACCCGAGGCTCAGCCGCGGGACGGCGCCATCTTTGCCTTCGTTGATGCGGTAAGTGCCGAACATCAGCAGATGGATGCGGACGGAAAAACCCTTGAACTCGAGCAGGAAGTGCTTGCCCCAGCTGCGCACCGCCACAATGCGCTGGCCCACCAGGCGGACCATGTCGATGCTGCTGTTGCCGCTGGCACGCAACACCACACGGCCGGCAAATGCGGCGGCTTCTTCCCTGAGG